>DATJEM010000132.1:0-11456 GCA_035496615.1 Leptolyngbya sp. | reverse complement strand
ATTTGCCGTTTGTGCTTCAAGGCGAAGGCTCGATCGAACTAGATGAAATGGCTCGATCAAGCCAAACTGAAGAATAAATTAAAAGCTCCGAGAGATTTTCTGGAGCTTTTGAAATTGAGCTTAATTCGGTTTGCGCTTCTCTCTTTCTTTCCGCCTGCGGTGAGTAATCGTAATCAAAGCGTGATCAACAGGAAATCCAGCAACCGGAACAACTTGATACTTCCGCTCTTCTTCTAAGTGCTTCAATTCGGCGTAATTCACCCAATGAATGCAGTCTACGGGACAGGTTTCGATCGCTTCTTGGATTAGGTCTTCGGAGTCGCCATCCTGACGAATCACCCGCGATCGACCATAATCCGGCTCAATGTAGAAGGTATTTCGAGCGACGTGAGCACAGTGCTTACAGCCAATGCAGGTGATTTCATCGACGTAAACGCCGCGCTGACGCAATACGCCTCCCAATTCAGGCTCTAAACCCGATCGCCCTTCCGCTTCGCGTAGGAACCCACCTAATTCAGGCTCTAAACCAGACCGTTCGGGAGCAGATTGATCACCTTCAGTCGGGAAGCCAGACATCACGCACTCCAGCGCTGTAGGACTAGGCGAATCGAGCCATCCTGATTCTTTTGCTGTTCGGACACCTGAAAGCCTTTCTGAGCACTTTCGTTCACGATCGTGTGATAAGCGTAGCGCTGAGTCACTTTACTTAAGAATCGATCGACCGAGTAGTCAAGATTCCAAAACTGAAGATCGGCAACAAGTTCATATTCGTGACCGTTCCAAGCAAAACCGACATCGTAACCATTCTTTTGTTCGATCACGACTTCCGCCGTTTGGGTTTGTCCACGATAACCTCGGACATCGCGAGAACCGGATTTCCAGTCTACTCCGAGGTCAGACAGCGCGGACTCTAAGGAAGTGAGATTGCGGATCTGAGTTTTGATTTGGCTAAAGTGTGACATGGCAAATGGTTACAAATCGAGTTTATAGGGGTTAAACGAACTCACCAATCGCTGTAGGTTGCTTGGGTCTTTACTGTCTCGGACTGCTGAACCGTTTGGGCAAAATATTCAGAAGTGCGCTCTTGGGCAATTACTCGACCTAGTTGAGCTTCGATCGCAGCCGTGACTTCCTCGCAAGAAGTTCCTACAATTCCAGTCACTTTTTCCTGCACCCGACCATCTGGATAAATAATGAACTCCAACGTTTCCATGCGTTTTGCTCAAGTTGATAAGGAATGTAGCAGAGCAGCGATTTTGTCCAGAAGTGAGCTTCAATTCAGCCGTGAAGCTCATCGATCTTCAAGGATCTAAGTGTTTCGCTTTAAAAAGTTACAGAACTTTGCAGCTAATGAGAGTGACGTTTGATTACTTGTCAGTTTCGCTCAACTTTACGTTAGAGTCAAGCAATCAGTCGGCTGAGATACTTTACACAAATATATGTTTATTTAAGAACTCCTTCTTCTACCAATGGAGTGATCCCCAAGAGCCGTCCTTAGGGATTCCACCACTAATTTTTGGCTGCTTGCAGTTTGATTCTCTTAGCAAGTTACCCGCTCGAAAAAGAAGGGATGAGGGGTCTAGCCCCATGGGAGATTTACCGAATTAGAAGTAACAATTATTACTGTGAGTAGTCTCGTGTTCTGTGACAGAACGATGCAAGCGATCATGATGTCTTTGATTACCTCAGGAACTTTATTGCGGCAGCGGTATTTAGTCAAACAGGTCTTAGGACAGGGCGGGTTTGGGCGAACTTACCTCGCGATCGATCAAGAGCGATTTAATGAACCCTGCGTCATTAAAGAGTTTACCGTGCCCTATCAAGATGAGAGTTTGGTAGAAAAAGCGAAAGCGCTGTTTCAGCGAGAAGCCAGCACGCTTTATCAAATTCAGCATCCGCAAATTCCGCGCTTTTGGGCAGCATTCGAGAGCGAACAGCGGTTATTTTTAGTACAAGACTTCGTGCCGGGACAAACATACCGAAATCTTTTGCAAGTTCGCCGACAGCAAGGACAAGTCTTTTCTGAGGCAGAGATTCTACATTTACTCAATCATTTGCTGCCTGTTTTGACTTACTTGCACGATCGCGATATCGTTCACCGAGATATTTCTCCAGACAACATGATTCTGAGAACATTGGAAGCTCGCGAATGGGTGATTCCAGCCGAGGTTATGCCGACCAAAAATCAAGATCTACCTGTTCTGATTGATTTTGGAGCCGTAAAAGAAGCGGCAAGCCATTGGCCAATCATTTCAACGATCACCCGCGTCGGGAAAGTGGGTTATGCGCCCCCAGAGCAACTACAAACCGGAAATGTCTCGCCCCATAGCGACCTGTATGCGCTAGGAGCAACCTGCTTGGTGCTTTTGACTGGACGAGAACCTCAAACGCTGTTAGATAGTCAAACTTTAGCTTGGCAGTGGCAGCCTTACGCCCAAATCAGTAACGGACTCGCGATCGTTCTGCAAAAAATGCTGGCGTTGCATCCCAATGATCGTTACCAAACGGCACGGGAAGCTTGGGCAGATTTGCAGCCTTTGATGGAAAGCTCAGTGAAAAGCACGGTGCTCAATCCAATGGTGCAGCCTCCTCAAACGATCGAGCGTGAGATTGCACCTGCGGCGCGAGATATCAGCTTCAAACGAGCAACTACGGCGATTAGAACCCAATTTCTTATGGCAAGTCATGGTGATGAAGTAGACCAGTCAAAATCAGCACTTTCTAAAAATTCTCCCGCCCAAAAGACAGCCGCACTCCATCGGTGGACAGTGCCCGCTGCGATCGCATTCAGTCTGATGGCTTCGACCGGAATTGGGATGCACCTATTTCGCATGACCGAGCCGCTGCCCAGTACTCAACAAATCAAGGCTGACACGCCCTTTCGCAACACGGGAATGATTAGCAACGGCAAGCCTCAGCGGATTGAATTTTCGCCCGGAGAGATTTCGGCGATCGTCCAGGGAAATCTGCTTGAGCCAAATTCTCAGCCTTACATTCTTGAGGCTTCCCAGGGTCAGATTATGACCGTGACGCTTGAGGGGACGGGCGTATTGATGAACTTGCTTCAGGAGAATGGACAAGCGATCGATAATTCGTCTAACCAAACTCGGAGTTGGACAGGTCAACTGCCAAAGACCGATAGATACACGATCGATGTGACCGGAACGGGAGCCTATTCTTTAGATGTGACGATTACGCCGATCTCACAGTTCACCGACTCGACCATACAGCACATTCGATTTCCTCGGAATCAGAACCAAACTGTAGTCACTGGAAAAACTCAGCCAAACCAGGGAAAGCGTTATCTGCTCAAAGCATCAAGTCGTCAAGTGATGGCAGTTCGGGTGCTGAAGGGGGATACTTCTGTCGTTGTGCTTTCACCCAATGGACAGCGGATTGGGGGAAGTTCAGCAGAATCGCGAGGTTGGAAAGGGCGTTTACCGATGGACGGGGAATACACGGTCGAAGTCACCTCAAAGCAGAAAGAGGATTTCGCTCTAGCATTTGAGATCTTCTAAAGTGCTGGAATTAGCTGACTGAAGCGATCTCACCGACGATCGCCTCTCTACTTATTGCGACTCTAAAAAAGTTTGAACTGTCCCTTTTGGAGTCAGCAGCAGTCGAATCGTGGGTGAGCTACCATCTTTGAGAGGAGAGACAAACTTATCGCCAATCAGCGGAAATTCGGGTCCAAGGAAACGACCAGCAGCTTCGTTTAGGGGTTCAATTTTCGCGATCGAGCCGTCTGGAGCCAGCGTCAGGCGATATTCAATATCTTCCTTCATGCCTGCCGGAGGCTTCCAGTTTTTTTGAAAGAATGTTTTCACTTCAGCTACTTGAGGAATGGCTGCCCCTGCGGTGATAGGACGAGCGGCTTGGAGGCTGGCAATAGAAGGGACAGCGCTCCGGCTGGCAATTTCAGCATCACCCGCTGCGGGGGGAACAGGCTCGGCACTAGGATTAGCGGTGGATTGAGGTTTCGCAGTCGGGGGTGCAGTAGGCGCTTTGGTTGGGTTAGGAATCGCCGCCGCTGGAACATCCCGCACAGGAATATCAAGCTGAGGTGCAGGAGCGGTAACAGTCGGTTCCTGGGAAACTTTAAGCTGAGGAATTTGGGGCGGCTGAGTAGGAGTGGGTGAAGTCGCGCCAACCGGGGGAGAGGTCGTGCCCGCCGGGGGGGCGATCGGAAGTGGAGTCGTCGGCAGGGTCGCGATCGTGCTGGGTGCAGGCGTATTCGGTAACGGCTGCACCGGGAGCCGCTGATCGTTGCTGCTGGCTCCTTGACTGGTTTCGGGGGCAGCAGCAGTTTGAGTTTGGGCAGTGGGTTCAAAGACTCGTGCGATCGAAGCCGTCACACCCACCGCAACAATCAGAGCCGCCGCGATCGCGCCCCAAGCAGGCTGGCTATTCACCCAACTCGGTCTTTCTAAAGTTGGCAGTGCGGTGACATCGGCGGCATATTCATCTAGGGCGGTGGCTAAATCGGCAAGCTGAACTGCGCTTAGCTGCAAGGTTGAACCGGAAGACTCGCTGGCAAGAGTGCCCAAGTGGAGTTGGTGAGAAATCAGACCTTTGGGTTGAAGATGGATTCCAGCAGAATTTTGCTCAGACTGCGGAATAGAATCGGTGACTGGTTCTGCTACGGCTGTAGAAGACGGGTAGCTAAGGCGACTGGATTGGCTGAGAAAGTTCTGGACGTACTGGCTGACCGCATCACAGAGTGCCTGAAGTTGGGCGCGATCGCCTCGAATGCTAATCCATTGATCGTCGCTGACTCGTGGATCGTCAAAGCTCAGTTTGAAGCGAAGATGCTTGAGGACAGATTGCCCCATCCAGCGAGAAAGTGGCGAATTTTTCGCGGCAATTTCTAAAGTGCAGGTGGGTGGGGTATAGCGTCGGATCACAGAATTCGGTGAAGACATAGGGGTTCAAAGGGTGAGCGCGTCAGGTCTGAGCAGTGGGTAATGAGCGATCGAGCAGCGTCAGCCAAAGCCGCCGAACGCCTTGCGGACTGCCATAAAATAGCAGATCAATCAGTAATTTTAGCGCGAGTTGCGTTAGCGCATCTGTCGGAGTCGCTTCCCCTTGCTCCATGCGTTCCTGATAAGTGTTATGAAACGCATCAAGATAATTGCCTAACAGAGCGGCTTGGTGCGGTTCGCGATTTTGTTCGGTCAGTTGTTCGAGCAGGGCAACGGCGCGGCGAATTAATTCATTTTGCTGCTTTGCCAAATGACAGATAATGAGGGTGAGCGCTCGTGCTTCATCGACATCTAGCTTTTTGCGCCCGCCTTGCCCTTTGCGTAAGGGACTCGATTGACGCAGCCGCCAGAGCGAAACTCGATCGCTGATCATCGATTCGAGATTCAGTTCGGTTGCGGCTTGAAGCATGGCTTCCGATGAGAGATTCGCGATCGCTTCGAGTGCCAGCAAAATTAGATCCAGTTGGGCTTTGATGTTGTCTAACTGGTCGGGATTCGGCTGGGCTGAGAGATGATGGGTTTCCCAGTTGGAGGAAGGAGAGGCGGTTGGCTGCACGATCGAGGTCATAAATTCAGCGTAAGGGACAAACCTTAGCAGTGGGCGGGTGGTTACAGGTCTTGAAACAGCGACTTAGGCATGATGCAATTTGTTTCCCCGCCTAAATTCAAGCACAGATCAGGTTAGAGATGAGAGCCTGCCGGTAAAATTCTGCCGTTTGATAGAGTTTCAACCGAGCAAAATTCGAGTTAAGAAAACCGCGATCGCAGCGCTCGAAATCGGCACGGTAAAGTTATCAATACCAAATTTTGAGAACGCTTCTAACCCTGTGGCACTCAGCGCAACCATCAGCGAAATGAGCCAGACTTGCCAGAGATTACCGATCGTTGCCAGTAAAATCAGCGCACAAACCAAAAAACTAATCAAAGCCATTGCGGATGAGCCTTCCCAGCTTTTCCTCATTCCCCAAAGTTCATAGGGGTGCTTTCCGAAACGCTTTCCCACTAATGCGGCAAATCCATCGCCCCAGGTCATGACAAGAATGCCGATTGCAGCAAATTGCGGCTGTTTGATCGTCCAGAACCAAGCGACCAAAATGCCGATACTCAGAGCATAGAAGAACGTGCCAAAGCTTTTTCGCCCAATGCTGTTGATGTTGGGCAGGATGGGAATGTAGTAGGACAATAGCGCGATCGCGCTAAAGAGGATCGATGCCGTTACTCCAAGCCACAGCGGAGTATCGAGCCACCAGGCGATCAGAATGACGTTGCCGGTGCCGATGTGAACAACTTTACGAACGAGTTCGCTGCCGCCAGAGGTAAAGCGATTCACAAGTTCAGCACACAAGCCAACAAGCGACAGCCAGAGCAGCACGATCGCGATTTGCCCAAATAGAGAATGAGTCCAGCCAGAAATCACAGCTTTTTCACACGAATCGGTGTCTTCAATGTACTCGGTCTGAGCGACTTATTTCACCTTGAATCGGTCGAGCGCGTATTCATTGATCCTGCGATCGGGGTTGCTTTGCTCCAGCGAAGGGGTGAGAAATATCGAATTAGAGCGAGTTTAGCAGTTCGATCGTTTGAGCCGGATCAACCAGCGTATTCGCGCAGAGAATTCCAGAAGCCGCCACCGCCGGAACCCCAATCCCCGGCATCGTGCTGTCTCCAACTCGGTAAAGATTCGCGATCGGAGTCTGACAACTCGGAAAAAGTCCTTGTCCTGCGGGTATTCCAGCGCCATACGTCCCTTGATAGCGTCGCAAATAGCGGGCGTGAGTCAGCGGAGTTCCGATCAGTTCTAAAACAATTCGGTCTTTGAGATCCGGAATGATGCGCTCGATCGCTCGAAACAGTGACTGCGATCGATCGCGCTTTTTCGCTTCATATTCGGAATCTCTCGCCCAACCTGCAAACGGCTCTAACGTATACGCATGCATGACATGATGATCCGCAGGGGCTAGATTTTTATCCCAAACGGTCGGAATCGAGATCATACAGGTGTTTCCGGGAGTCGTAATCTCTTGATCGTCGTGAATGACGACATGATGTCCGGTGAGGTGTTCTAGTCCTGCTGCACGAATGCCCAAATGCAGGTGCATAAAGCTATCAATTGCCGGAGTTTCTAGCGCGTTTTGACGGTAGGAACGGGGCAAATCGTTTGGGTCTAATAGGTGAGCATAAGTATCCCAGATCGTTGCGTTGGAAATGACGATCGCGGCTCTCAATTCTCCATTTCGCAGTCGAACGCCTTTGACTTGATTCGACTCAACCAGAATTTTTTCGACGTGGGTTGCGAGTCGCAGCGTTCCGCCCCATTTTTGCAATCCTCGAACTAACGCATCGACGATCGCGCTACTGCCTCCGATCGGATAATCAATCACCGATCGCGTTCGTTCCCCAAACATAAAAGCAACTTCCGGGGCGATCGTGCCGTGGGCTTTGAGTCCAGAAAGCAAGAAGCATTCCAAATCGATCAATCTTCGTACCCACGGATCGCGGACTGTTTGATCCATCAAGTCGCCAACCGACGATTGGATCATGCCCAGATTCGGCAGTAATTTCAGCAAAGATGGCAGATAGCGACTCAGCAGAATGGGGGCTAACTTCCAATCGCTGCGGAGCGCTAACGTGGGAATGCCGCGTAAACCGTCGTACAGATTGAGAAATCGCTTTTCGAGTTCAGCAAGCTCGATCGCGCCTTGAGGTGAAATTTGCGAAATTGCCGATCGATACTTTTCCGAGTTGCCGTAAACCGGAAGGGTGACATCAGGAAAATGGTAGTGCCCGAATGGATCGTAAGGAACCGCTTCAACCGACTCGCCCAATCCGTCCAGAACTTGGCGCAACGGATTGACAGATTTTTTGTCACTCAGCCCACAGTAAAACGACGCGCCTGAATCGAAGTGGAATCCCTGCTGCGAAAAGCCGTGAACCGCCCCACCTGGGATCGTATGGCTTTCACAAACAATCACCGATCTGCCGTATCGGGCTAGCAGCGCACCCGCAACTAGTCCCCCAATTCCGCTACCAATGACAATGACATCTGCATCCTGCATTTCTGAATTCCCGACTCTGCCTTTAGGGTTCTGTCATCTCTAATGATTGCTGTTAAAGTGAATTGTCGATGCGAGAAAATTTATGATGGCACAGGCAAAATTAGGAGATACCGTCAGAGTCCATTACACGGGCAAGCTCGATGACGGAACCGTATTTGATTCTTCGTCAAGTGGTGAGCCGCTGGAGTTCACGATCGGAGATGGCAACATTATCCCAGGATTTGAGAAAGCGGTTGTCGGCATGACCCCCGGTGACGCAAAAACAGAAGTGATCCCGGCGGAACAGGCATACGGAGAACATCGCGAAGAAATGGTCGTGATTGTCGATCGCGCTCAGATGCCCCCCGAAATGAATCCGGAAGTCGGTCAACAGCTAGAAATTCGGCAGCCTTCCGGTGAAACTATCCCGGTTGTTGTGACCGATATTTCGACGGCAGATATCACGCTGGATGCAAATCATCCTCTAGCAGGCGAAGATTTAGTATTTGATATCCAACTGGTCGAAATTGGTCAATAAAACTAATCAATTGGGCAGAAAGAGGCTTTGTGGCGAAAGTAGTGGTTCACAAAGCCTCTTTAATTTGTCAAAATTCCGTAATTGATCTGAAATCTTGTGAAGCTCGATCGTGATCCGGATTTGTTCGTTTACGAAAGAAATCTCAATCAGAACGCTCTCAATTCAAAGTGACCTTAATTTATTTTGCTCAAACGCAAATACAGTAAGGTTTAGCGTGAATTTTATCCTAGAATTCATTTCTTTTAGATTTGACAAGTTCTGTAACACATGGTTTTTATCTATGAAGAACCCTTTTTGAAGAACCTTCTTGGTTGCTAATACACTGCTATGCCTAAGGGACTGCTGCACAAGCCTGTTAGCCTTTTCGGTCCGATCCTCGACAAGATTCTTTTGACGCACCTGATCGTCATTGGTCTACCGACGGTGGCGTACTACTATATTTTGGAGAATGGATGGGATCTTTCCTTTCTTCATATTCTGATTCCGGTGTTGTATCTTGTCACCTCGATCGTGGTGATCGGCGAAGCAGTATCAACAGCAATCACTTATCGGCGTGGGCGATCGCTCAAAATGCCGAAATTTGGGATGGTGCAGCGGTTTATGCGATCGCCTCGAACTCAGCCGCTTTACCCATTGCTCAAAGATTCGGGCGCAGTGCCAAAATGCTCACTCATTGTGGCGGCGTACTTGCCCAATGAACAGCAAATTATTTTTGAAACATTGGAGCAAATCCTCGCCACGATCGAGCGCCCTGAAGCAGGATTTGAGCTAATTTTGGCGTATAACCGACCCGAACGTTTGGCGATCGAAGATCGATTAGAGCAAATGGCGCAGCAGCACCCAGAATTAAAACTGCTGTGCGTCGAAGGGAGTCGATCGAAAGCGCAAAATATCAATGCGGCTCTAGAAATCGTCACCGGGGAAGTGACCGGAATCTTGGATGCGGATCATCATCCCAACTCAGATTGTTTCGAGCGGGCTTGGCGATGGTTGTCCAACTACCGCTACAGTGCCGTACAAGGACGAAACGTCATTCGCAACAATGCCTTTAACTTCATGACACGAATGATTGCGGTGGAGTTTGAATGTATCTATGGGGTGAGTCACCCAGCGAAATCGCTCTTAGTCGATACGGGCGTGTTTTGTGGCGCAAACGGATATTGGAGAACGTCGGTGCTGAAGCGGATTGGGTTTTCTTCCCAAATGCTGACTGAAGATATCGATGCGAGTTTTAGGACGTTGTTGAGTGGTCACAACATTGTGCATGATCCAACGATCGTGGTGACTGAGCTTGCGCCTGTCGATGTGCGATCGTTCTGGTTCCAGCGCAAACGGTGGGCGCAGGGTTGGCTCGAAGTGACGCTAAAATATCAGGCAAACATTGTGCGATCGCTGAAGCTAGACAACTGGCAAAAGTCTTATTGGACGTTGCTCTTAGTGTATAGTGCAGGGTTTCACTTCATTGCGCTGCAAGCATTCCCAATTACTTTGAGCTTGACGTTAGCGGGTGCAGACGCACCAAATATTGCCCCGGAGTATATTTGGACAATGACGGGATTAACGCTCGCTAGCGGGCCGATTCAAACGTTGGCGGCTTGGATTGTGAGAACTGACACGGTAAAACATTCGGGGAAAGACTTTTGGGTTTACTGTTTGTTTATTCCGTTCTACTGCGTGTTCAAAAGTGTGATTGCGATTACAGCAATTTATGATCACATCGTTGGCAATACAGAATGGATCGTGACTCGTCGAGCGAATGAGAATGCTCTGCCAGAGGCGAAGTAGAGATTAGCGATCGAGCAACTTCGATCGCATCTGTTCCAATACTGAGCGTTGATCGGGTTGCTGAGTAAGTTCGTCTAATAGGGAAAGCAGTTCTACCGTCAAGGGTACGCCCAACTGAAGCGCTTCGAGCAGTGAGCGTTGAGCAAAAACGGTTGCGGGTGTGCCTGCGATCGCGACTCTTCCCCGGTCTAAAACAATCACCCAATCTGCCCAACGGTACACCCATTCTAAATCGTGTGTTGCCATCAAAATCGTCGTTCCCGCCGCATGGATCGTTTCTAAGGTCTGAGCTAGGGCGCGGCTATGCAGCGGATCAAGATAGGCAGTCGGTTCGTCTAGCAATAATAGTTCAGGCTTGAGAACCATCACATCTGCTAAAGAAACGCGCTTTTTTTGTCCTAAGCTCAACTGATGAATCGGACGATCGGCAAGCTCAGTTAAGTCAAATTCAGTCAAGGTCGAGTCGATCGCAGCTTCAATCTTCGAGGCTTCCCATCCCAAATTACACAGCCCATAAGAAATATCTTCTGTCACTGTTGAAGCGATCAATTGCTGTTCTGGATTTTGAAACACCAGTCCGACGTTTTGCCGCAGTTCGATCAGGGAGTGTCGATCGTAGTTCAGCTTTTTTCCTTTCCAATAAATTTCGCCTTGCTGGGGTTTATACAATCCATTCGCAAGCAAAAATAAAGTCGTCTTCCCACAGCCATTTTGACCAATCAAGGCAATCCGTTTTGCGGCTGGAAGTTGCAGCGATAAGCCGCGAATCACGGCTGCCGATGTTCCAGGATAGGTATAGTAGACCTCGCGAAATTCTAAAAGCAGTTCTAAAAGCATAGATTGATCACCAGCAGCAGGAGACAACCGAGAATCGCTTCGATCGTATAGCGGCGAGAAGCTCGATATCGTTGCGGCGACCAAACCCGGAACGCCCCGTTAAATCCTCTGGCAGCCGTGGATAAAACAAACTGTTGATAGTTCTCCATCGTTTTCCGAAAAAGCTGACTGATCAAAAGGCTCAAACTATAAAACCAGCGGCGGTTTGTTCGATAACCATTGCGAGACTGTTGAGCAACCCATAAATCATTTGCAGTAGACAGCAAGATAAAAATGAAT
>DATJEM010000131.1:0-10129 GCA_035496615.1 Leptolyngbya sp. | reverse complement strand
ATGTACTCGGTAACCGTTAGCCCTTCGCGGAAATTGGTTTTAATCGGTAAATCGATGATTTCCCCTTGTGGATTCGCCATCAAGCCGCGCATCCCCACCAACTGCCGGACTTGCGAGATGTTCCCCCGTGCGCCGGAGAATGCCATCATATACACCGAGTTCAGCGGATTATTGGCGCGGAAGTGTTTCACCACTTCGTCTTTGAGTTCTTCACTCGCACCATTCCAAGTATCAATCACCTTTTGGAAGCGTTCTACTTCGGTAATTTCGCCACGAGTATATTTCTCTTCGGTGTCGCGAATTGTTTCGGTGGCGGCATCAAGGAGCGCCCGTTTGGTCGGTGGAATTTGCAGGTCATCGACGCTAATCGAAACGCCTGCGCGAGTTGCATATCGAAAGCCGAGATCCTTGATCAAATCTGCCATCTGTGCAGTGCGGGCAGTGCCGTAATGGGTAAATGCCCAGGCGATCAAGTTCGTCAGTTCTTTTTTATTGATAACCTGATTGCGAAAAAGTTGCTTCTCTGTGTTCTGCTCTGCCATGCTGTGCCCCATTTGTGCCATGAGTTGTGTGTGAGGAGGTGAGGAGGGAGGTGAGGAGAAGTAGAAGTACGAGATCGATCGAATTCGCTCTTATCTCCCTATCCCTCAACATCCACCTTCTAGCCCGCTAACGCATCAAACACCGTCTTGTTGTAGATGATTCGCCCTGGTGTCGTCTTGATGTATTGAGAAATCAGGTTGCCGTCTGCATCTTCTCGTCGCCGACAGTCTTGATAGATTTTGGTGACGGTGCCTTCTGATTCTTGCTGCTCAATCACTTCACCGTTGCCGCCTTCGACCTCTCCGTCAAATCGCACCCAAACATAAGAATGCAAATCGACTTGCTTTTGCTCGTATGCCGTGATTGCATCATCCAAGTTCGCAAAGTAGCGTCCTTCCACCTGACTGGCATCGGGATTATCTGCGGTGAGGTAGTAGCAGCCCAAAACCATATCTTGGCTCGGCGTGATGATCGGGCGACCGGTTGCAGGTGACAGAATGTTATTCGATGCCAACATTAGTAAACGCGCTTCTGCCTGAGCTTCCAGCGATAGAGGAACGTGAACCGCCATTTGGTCTCCGTCAAAGTCAGCGTTGAATGCTGGACAGACGAGCGGATGCAGTTGGATGGCACGTCCATCGACGAGAATTGGCTCGAAGGCTTGAATCCCTAGTCGGTGCAGCGTCGGAGCACGGTTGAGAAACACGGGGTGTCCTTCGATCACTTCTTCGAGAACGTCCCATACGGTTGGATCGTTGCGCTGAATCAGTTTTTTCGCGGCTTTGATGTTGTTGACTAAGCCTTGACGGATCAAGCGATGAATCACGAACGGTTGAAATAGCTCGATCGCCATTTCTCTCGGCAGCCCGCACTGATGAATTTTCAGTTTGGGTCCGACGACGATCACCGATCGACCCGAATAATCAACCCGCTTACCGAGAAGATTTTGACGGAATCGACCTTGTTTTCCTTCAATAATGTCGGAAAGCGATTTCAGGGGACGGTTGTTTGCTCCGACCACGGTTCGACCGCGACGACCATTATCGATCAGCGCATCGACTGCTTCTTGCAGCATCCGTTTCTCGTTCCGGACAATGATTTCCGGCGCGAGAATTTCTTGCAGACGCGCCAAACGATTGTTGCGGTTAATCACTCGGCGATACAAATCGTTCAGGTCAGAAGTCGCGAATCGCCCGCCATCTAACTGCACCATCGGGCGTAGATCCGGCGGAATCACTGGAATCACATCCAAGACCATCCAATCGGGCAGCGAACCTGTCGCAATGAAGTTATCCAATACCCGCAGACGTTTGATCAATTTGGCGCGTTTTTGCCCTTTAGAAACGGCGATTTCTTCACGCAGTCTTTCAGCTTCTTCGTCCAAATTGATATCTTGTAAAAGCTGCTTCAATGCTTCCGCACCGATGCCGACTTCGATGCCTGTCAGTTGCGAGTCTTCGCTATACAGTTCGTCTTCGATTTCAATCCACTGATCTTCGGTCAGCAATTGTTTGTAGGTCAGATTCTCAGCGTTTCCAGCATTGAGAACAACATAGGCGTTGAAGTAAAAGATTTGCTCCACGTCGCGCAGTGGCATGTCGAGCAGAATCGCCATGTAGCTCGGAATCCCTTTGAGGTACCAAACGTGAGTTACCGGAGCCGCAAGTTTGATATATCCCATGCGGTGACGACGCACCCGCGATTCGGTGACTTCTACACCGCAGCGCTCACAAACGATGCCGCGATGGCGCACCCGCTTATATTTTCCGCAATGGCATTCCCAGTCTTTTGCAGGTCCAAAAATTCGCTCGCAAAACAAGCCGTCCATTTCTGGCTTGAGGGTACGGTAGTTGATCGTTTCTGGCTTCGTGACCTCTCCAACGACTTGCCCATTCGGTAAAGTCCGTTCTCCCCATTGGCGAATGCGTTCCGGAGATGCCAGACCGATTTTTACATAGTCAAACCGCTGTTCTAGCTTTGGCATCGTGCTGTCTGTCCTTGAGTGTAGAGAAAGTGGGATGAGCGATGAACGGTTAAATTCACCGCTCCAGCTTGGGAATTAGTCTTCGTCTTCTTCGATCGATTCTCGCGAGATCGATTCGTAGGTTGGACGAGACGGAGCGCGGCGGCTGTTGACATCTGCCATCAAATCGACTTCCATATCGCGGCTGCTGCCGTCTTCTTTGGTTTCGACTTTGTGAACGGCGACATCAAGACAGAGCGACTGCAATTCCCGCATTAGCACCTTGAATGATTCCGGTGTTCCAGGTCGCGGAATGGCTTTTCCTTTGACGATCGCGTTGAGCGCTTCGTTTCGCCCTTGCATATCGTCGGATTTCACCGTCAGCAATTCTTGCAGGGTGTAAGCGGCTCCAAAAGCTTCGAGCGCCCACACTTCCATTTCTCCGAATCGCTGTCCGCCCTGCTGCGCTTTTCCGCCGAGCGGTTGCTGTGTCACCAGCGAGTAAGGTCCGGTGGATCGAGCGTGGATTTTGTCGTCTACCAAGTGAACCAGCTTCAGCATATATGCCTTGCCGATCGTGATCGGTCGATCGAATGCCTCGCCTGTTCGTCCGTCGTAGACTTGAATCTTACCGGGATCGTCTGGGTTGTAGAGCCAGTAACCGTCTGCACTCGCTTTGATTCGCGTTTCCTGGGCTTCTTGCAGCTTGCCGTGTACCGATTCGCGCGATTTTTCTTCGCCGTGCATTTCATCAAATGGCACAATTTTGAATCGGGCATTCAAACATTGTGCTGCCCAGCCCAAGAGACATTCGTAGACCTGACCGACGTTCATTCGGCTCGGTACCCCCAGCGGATTCAGGACGATATCGATCGGAGTCCCATCGGGGAGATAGGGCATATCTTCGATCGGTAAAATCCGCGAAATAATCCCTTTGTTCCCGTGTCGTCCCGCCATTTTGTCGCCGACCTGAATCTTCCGTTTTTGGGCAACGTAAACCCGGACAACCATGTTTGCGCCCGGCGGCAGTTCGTCGCCTTGCTCACGAGTAAACACCCGCACGTCAACGATTCGACCTTTTTCACCGTTGGGAACACGCAGCGAATTATCCCGCACGTCTCGCGCCTTTTCTCCGAAGATTGCTCTTAAGAGTTTTTCTTCAGGCGGCTGATCCGATTCGCCTTTCGGGGTGACTTTACCAACGAGGATATCGCCTGCTTCAACGTATGCCCCGATTCGGATGATGCCGCTTTCATCCAACTGACGCAGCGAATCTTCCCCAACGTTGGGAATTTCGCGAGTGATTTCTTCAGGTCCTAACTTCGTTTGCCGCGCTTCGATCTCATATTTTTCGATGTGGATCGAAGTATAAACGTCGTCAAACACGAGCCGTTCGCTGATCAGAATCGCGTCCTCGTAGTTGTAGCCTTCCCAGGGCATATAAGCGACGAGAATGTTTTGTCCCAGTGCGAGTTCTCCGCGTTCGGTAGCTGATCCGTCTGCGAGAATTTCGCCCGCGACGACTTTATCGCCCACAAACACGATCGGGCGCTGGTTTAGACAGGTATCTTGGTTCGATCGCTGATATTTCTGAACCTGATATTCGATCTCTTTGTTGGTTTGCGCGTCCCGAACTTTGATCGAATTCGCATCGACATAGCTGACTTCGCCATCGCAACGACTGACGATCACCATGCCGGAGTCACGCGCTGCTTGTGCTTCTAGCCCTGTTCCAACTAAAGGGCGTTCTGGACGCAACAAAGGCACCGCTTGGCGCTGCATATTCGATCCCATCAGTGCCCGGTTCGCGTCATCGTGTTCGAGGAACGGAATCAGCGAGGTTGCAACAGAGATAATTTGCACCGGAGAAACGGCGACGTAATCGACTTCTTCAGGGGTCGCGGTGGTGAAATCTTGACGGTAACGAACCGCGATCGATTCTCCAATAATGTTGTTGTCTTCGTCGGTATTGATATCACCCGCAGCCACCCGCAGATCGTCTTCTTCATCGGCTGTCATATAAAGCGCGGGCAAGTCTTTGCGGACTCGTCCGTTTTCGACCTTATAGTAAGGGGTTGCAATAAATCCATAGGGATTCACTCGCGCGTGGGTGGCAAGCGAGCCGATCAAACCTGCGTTCGGTCCTTCAGGCGTTTCGATCGGGCAGATCCGCCCATAGTGCGAAGGGTGAATATCTCGAACCGCAAAACCTGCCCGTTCACGAGTCAAGCCACCCGGACCTAATGCACTGATCCGGCGTTTGTGAGTCAACTCAGCTAATGGATTCGTTTGATCCATAAACTGCGATAACTGCGAGGAACCGAAGAATTCTTTGATCGCAGCGACCAACGGTTTCGGGTTCACCAGCGATGCCGGCGTAAGCGAATCCGCATCAGAAACCGTCATGCGTTCCCGAATGATTCTTTCTAAACGGTTCAGACCAACCCGCACTTGGTTTTGCAGCAGTTCACCCACCGATCGCACTCGACGATTTCCTAAGTGATCAATATCGTCAATCATGCCGATATCAAACTCAAGGTTGATTAGATAGTCGATCGCGGAAAGGATATCTTGCGGCGTTAGCACTCTGGTCGCTTCGGGTACATTCAAGCGGAGCTTTTTATTCAGCTTATAGCGTCCTACTTTGCCCAAATCGTAGCGTTTTGGATCAAAGAACCGGGATTCTAAAAGCTGTGCCCCACCGGAAACGGTCGGCGGCTCGCCCGGACGCAATTTCCGGTAAAGCTCCATCAGCGCTTCTTCTTCGCTGTACTGACCTTCTTTCTCGATCGTCTTTTGGAAGTACTCCGGATGGCGCAGCGAATCAAAAATCTCGTTATCGGTCAAACCCAACGCTTTTAATAGCACTTGAGCGGACAGTTTGCGAGTTTTGTCAATTCGCACCCAAACCAGGTCGTTCTTATCGGTTTCAAACTTCAGCCACGCGCCCCGGTTCGGAATCAAACTCGCGTTGTATGTCCGACGACCGTTTTTATCGGTTTCTGATTTGTAATATACGCCCGGACTACGAACGATCTGATTCACGATCACTCGTTCTGCGCCGTTGATAATGAACGTGCCTCGATCGGTCATCAAGGGCAAATCGCCAATGAATACTTCTTGTTCTTTGATTTCCCCAGTCTCTTTGTTGATGAGGCGAGTCGGGACATACATTTGAACGGCATAGGTACTATCCCGACGTTTGGCTTCATCGACATCGTATTTGGGTCGCTTCAGCTTGAAGTTTTTGCCGATGAAATGAAGTTCTAACTTCCCGGTATAGTCAGTAATAGGCGAAAAACTATCGAGTTCTTCGATCAAACCTTCTTCGAGAAACCAACGGAAGCTCGCCCGCTGGATTTCAACTAAATCCGGTAATACGAAAGCGGGAGTGGTATAGGTCTGCTGCTCAGTCATGCGTCTCCTCTGAAGGGTCGCGCGATCGCGAATCCCAGATGTACGGTAATTGCAAAAATATGTCAATGCAAAAAGTTTGGGCTTCTTAAGAATCCCAAAATGGCGGAATATTTAGTTTTGCGATCGTGAAAATGGGTTAGTCAGTTGAGCCTCCAAGATTTCCATGAAGGTTGAAACGGAAAAGGTGAGTCGCGAATCCTTTAGCGCTTGTCGAACAAGCCCGCTCAGAAGATCAACCTCTCACATATAGAGGTAATTCAATACGTTAAAGTAGCCTGGTAATTTTCGCACTCTTTTCATTATGGCGCAAGATTTTCATTTTGTGCCTTGACGAGCGAACGAATCTATGAGATCCAGATTGAAGTTAAACAGCGGCAAGTTCAGGAACGGTTAAACCAAACAGTTGACAAGCGTTTCGGGTGGTTTGAGCGGCAAGCTGTGCTGTCGAAATGTTTCGCAAACCTGCTACTCTTTCGGCAACATACTGGACATAAGACGGCTCATTTCGTCGCTCCCCCCGTTTTGGAACTGGAGCAAGAAACGGACAGTCGGTTTCGATCAAAATCCGATCGCTCGGAACCCGCTTGGCAGATTCGTGAATTTGCGTCGCATTTTTGAACGTGACCGTGCCGCTAAAGCTGACATAAAATCCCAGATCAAGAAACCATTGGGTTTCTTCGGGAGTGCCGCCCCAACAGTGCATTACGCCTTTCACTTGTCCTTGTTCTTGCCAGAACTGCCGAACAACTTGTGCCATCGTTTCCGCCGCATCGCGACAGTGAATGATCACAGGCAAATCTAATTGTTTCGCGATCGCGAGCTGCGATCGAAACGCTGCAATTTGCTGTTCTCGGTTCTCTGCTTTGAAAAAATCCAAGCCCATTTCTCCGATCGCCACAACTCGTTTGTCCGATCGTGCCAGCGTCAAAATCTCCGAAATCGAGTTTTCTGACCACTTCTCCTCGACATCCAGTGGATGAAGCCCCACCGCAAACGAGAGTTCTGGAAAGCGATCGGCTAATGCTCGAATTTCATTGAATTCTGATGGCTCCACGCAGGAATGCACAAGTTGAACCACGCCAGCTTCACGCCAACGGGCTGCGATAGCGTCCAAATCCGGCGTGAACGCGTCGAAATTAATATGGACGTGGGTATCGATCAGTTGCATTCTTTACGCAGGGGTAACTTGCTTCTTCATTGCCCGGCTCAAACGAGCCTTGCGGCGCGCACCCGTATTTCGGTGCAGAACGCCCGTTTTGACGGCTTTATCGATTTTGCTGTAAGCCGCAGACATGGCTTCTTGTGCAGCCTTCTTGTCTTCATCTGATGAATCTGAGCCAAGCTGATCGACAGCCGCAAAGTATTTCTTCATCAGCGTTTTGATGGCTGATTTGTAGGTTTTGTTCCGCAGGCGATTGCGCTCTGCGATTTGAACACGTTTCTTAGCAGATTTAATATTTGCCACGGTAAGTCTTTGAAAGCTTGTAAATGGACAGAAAACAGTCAGATAAAATACTATAACATCCTTGTCCAACGATCGTGTCCCGCTTCCAAAATCCGGGTTAAGCTAGATGAAGAGACGAAAAAGCTGCCCAAATTGGGTAGTAGATCGTTAGAATCATTCCAACCCTGCATCATCTCGGACGGGTTCTTTTACGACTGACACTTCCTAACTCCATGCTGCGAATTATCACTCAGTGGGCTGAGGCAACATCTGAACTGCGACGCATTTGCGATCGCACTCATGACGATCAAGTTGTACATAAAGAAGCGACAGTCCGGGAGGTACTGCAAGCTGTCAAACGTCAAGGCGATCGGGCGCTCCTGGCGTACACGCTAGAGTTTGACCAACAAGATTTGAAGGCAGAAGATCTGAAGGTGAGCGCCCGCGAACTCGAAGATGCTTATCATCAAGTGTCGGGTGAGTTGCTGGATGCGATTCGGCTAGCTCGTCAGCAAATCGAAGCCTTTCACCGTCAGCGCGTCCCGAAAAGCTGGGTGCATTTTGGCGATGATGAAGTGGTGTTAGGAAAGCGATATACTCCGGTCGATCGCGCGGGTTTGTACGTTCCCGGCGGAAAAGCTTGCTATCCAAGTACGGTCTTGATGAATGCGGTTCCGGCGATCGTTGCTCAGGTGCCGAGAATTGCTATGGTGACACCGCCTGGAAAAGATAAGGCGATTAGTCCAGCGGTTTTGGTGGCGGCGCAAGAAGCAGGCGTGACGGAAATTTATCGAGTTGGGGGAGCGCAAGCGATCGCAGCTTTAGCGTATGGAACGGAGACGATCCCCAAAGTAGATGTGATCACAGGACCTGGAAATATTTATGTGACCCTGGCGAAAAAGCTGGTTTATGGCACGGTGGGCATTGATTCGCTGGCAGGCCCCTCAGAGGTTTTAGTGATTGCAGATCACACCGCGAATCCGACTCACGTTGCCGCTGATATGCTTGCCCAAGCGGAGCACGACTCGCTAGCAGCAGCGATTTTAATTACCACGGATGCAACTTTGGCACGTAAAGTTGTTGACGAAGTAGAACATCAGCTCATTGATCATCCGCGTCGGATTTTGACTGAAAAAGCGATCGCGCATTACGGCATTGTGATTGTTGTGGATTCGTTGACAGCAGCGGCAGAACTCTCAAACGAATTTGCACCCGAACATTTAGAACTCGAAGTCGCTGATCCCTGGGAACTGCTGCAAAGTATCCGTCATGCCGGAGCGATTTTCTTGGGCGATTCAACTCCGGAAGCTGTAGGAGATTATCTTGCAGGACCAAATCATACGCTTCCGACTTCGGGATCGGCTCGATATGCTTCACCGCTTGGGGTTGAAACGTTTTTGAAGCACTCTAGTTTGATTCAATATTCGCCGATCGCCCTTCAGAAAGTGGCAAGTGCAGTCGATACGCTGGCGACCGCAGAAGGGCTACATTCCCACGCCAATTCTGTCCGAGTTCGGATGAATGATCCCGAAGTGTGAAGGCGCGATCGCGCTTCTTGATCTAAGCTGAGGATAGATTTCAGGTTCGGCAGGAGGAAAAATGCTCTCGCCTCAATTGTCGCCCGATGTCATTCTGTTTGACGATCGAGCAGATGCCGCTCAACAACTGGCTCAAGTCGTTTTGGCGGAAGCGCAATCTTTGGATGCTGATTTTGTGGTGTATGCGTTGCCGCGTGGGGGAGTTGAGATCGGGGTTGCGATCGCCGAAGCTCTTCACTGTCCCTTAGATATCTTAGTTGCCAAGAAAATTACTCGACCTCAAGATCCCGAATTGGCGATCGGAGCCGTCACCGCTGAGGGTCACGTTTTACGATCGTCGAATGCGAAATTTCTCGGTTGGAAAGAAGCCCTGGAGCGCGCCCAAACTAAGGCAAAAGAGCAGCTTGAACAGTTTCGCGATCGTCCGAATGTCACTGCCACAGGCAAAATTGCGCTAATTGTGGATGATGGCATCGCGACCGGAATGACGATTTCTGTCGCGGCGAAGGCACTGCGAGAACAAGAACCGCAAGAAATTTGGATTTGTGCGCCTGTGGCTCCTGCGGAGTTGGCGAAACGCCTGTATGATTATTGCGATCGCAGTTTGATCTTGGCGACTCCGGAGCCTTTTTTGAGCGTGAGTCGGTTTTATCGATCGTTTCCGCAAGTCGAGATGGAAAGCGCGATCGCGGACTTGAAAAAAACGTTGCAAAACTGATAAAGGTGGAGTGATGACAGGTTTTTTGGCGCGGGGAAGGGCGATGCGGCAGTGGCGGAGTTTTTGGAATACGATCGAATTTATGAGTCAGGAGAATCCTCCCCAACTGGTCGAAACGGTGATGCTAGCACTGTCGATGGTGCTGTTCAGCGTTTGGATCGGGCAGGAAGAGTTGGCGTATTTGCTGTTGGGTTTGGTGCTAACGGTTGGGGCTTGTGCCTCGATTTTGGTGCGTGAGGCGTTGATTCCCGCAATTCGTCCTCGCCCAACTCAAGTGATGGCAACGTTGTTAATGGTTGTGAGCCTCTACGGATTTGCAGATCTGCTATTGGGTCGCTAGTTAAGAATTTGGCGATATGCGGTGATGACTTGTTGAGCGATCGCGTTCCAACTGTAGTTTTGTTGAGCCTGAACTTGAGCATTCTTACCGCGTCGGAGTTGTTCAGATCGATCGTACAGCGCTTCTTTACAGAAAATCTGCGGGCGTTACGATTTCAATGCCTTGA
>DATJEM010000130.1:0-2840 GCA_035496615.1 Leptolyngbya sp. | reverse complement strand
TCACGATCGGGCGATTGAGCTTTGGGCAAATTGTGCATCGACTCGGTGCCGATCGAACGATCGTATTCTCACTCATCTTGCTGATGATTGGATCGCTGATTTGGTGGTTAGTTCCTAGCGCGTGGTTTGCTTTGCCACTCCTCGGATTTGCGCTATCCATAATTTTCCCGACCGTGATTTGGGTGACCCCGCAAAGAATCGATCGAGCGATTGTTCCTTCTGCGATCGGGTTACTCACTAGTATGGCAAGTGTCGGAGCCGCCACGATCCCCACGGGAATTGGCTGGGTTGCTGATCAAGCAAGTATTGGAATCATTCCCGGATTAATGTTGCCCCTGGCGATCGCAATGTTGGGCTTGCATGGGTTAACTTTCAAATTGATTCGCCGCTAGACCTCTAAGCGGACTCCCTCGCAGAAAAGTTCTTCGATCGCTTGATTGAGTTTCTACAAATTAAAAAATCGGGACAATTACAATCTCCCGATTTGAGTTGATTTTGATGATCGATCGTTAAATCAGCAGCGGACGGAATCCATGTTTCACCGAAGCCTCTCCGATCTGCTCCATTTTCTCGACGGTGATGCGATTGCGTCCCCAAGAGAAATTCGTATGTAGCTTCTCAAACTCCAGCAGCATCGACTCTGCAAAACAAGCAAATAGCTGACGTGCAGGCACATCCATATTCACAATGCTCATAATCCGCCAGTCAATGTCTAGCGAATGCTCCACAATCCCACCGTTCAGAACCGTGATACCAGGATGCTGTACCTTTGTGCCTAAATTCTTTGGATAGCCCCCATCAATCAAGAGGCAAGGCTGCTTTAATTGAGTCGGATCAATCTCCACTCCTTTTGGCATACTTGCGACCCAAACGATGATGTCCGCCTGGGGTAGCGCTTCCTCTAGACTCTGAATTTTGCCGCGCCCAAGTTCCGCTTGCAACTCCAGAAGTCGTTCCTGATTTCGGGCAATCAGAAGCAACTCAGCCACATCCGATCGAGCATTCAACCAGCGACACACCGCACTGCCAATATCGCCCGTCGCGCCACAAATTGCCACCGTTGATTTGGACAAATCAATGCCCAACTGCTTCGATGCCTGCTCGACTTGGCGACAGAGAATATAAGCCGTGTGCGTGTTTCCGGTCGTGAATCGATCGAACTCTAGCATCACATTCCGCACTTGGCGAATTTGTGCCAGGTTGAAATTCTCGAAGATAATCGACGAAAATCCACCCAATGCCGTGATGTTGATGCCGTGCTTTTGAGCGTGCGCCATCGCGTTGATTACTTTCCGGGTGGCTGCCTTGATGCGGCGAGTTGCCAACATTTCCGGCAGAAAGCAAGATTCAACGTAACGACCTTCGATTTCTTGTCCTGTCGCGCTTTTGACTCGAATTGTATCCACAATCTGCGGCGGTGCGCTACACCAGAAATCTAATCCTTGATCCGCATATTCGGGATACCCTAGCTCGCGTGCGACAGACTGAGCGTGTTCTAAACTTGTAAGATGACCAATTAGACCAAACATCGATCGTATTCAGAAGCCCAGCTTCAGAGAGTGAGATGGATAATTAAGCTCATTAACTCATTTAACAGAGATAAGAGAGAATGCCACGAAATGGCGATGGCTGCCAGGTGTTCGACAGTCCATCGCCCTTTGAAATTGCAGAAAGGTTGCTCTTACACCGCTGCGAGTCCGTGAGCCGACATCCGCATGACATCGCGGGTCGTAAAGCCGATGTTGTTCAGGGCTTCACCGTATTGAATCATAAAGTCTTCGACCAATGCTTCACGCTCCATTCCCAGAACTTCTGCGTCGGTTTCAACTTGATTCAGCATCTTCCAGACTAAGGGAAGGTTGGCTTTGTTGGCTTCTTCAAGTTCTGCTTTCGATGCCTCAAAATTTGCCTTCAGCCATTCTTCGCCGTAGTTCAGGTGAAGATATTCGTCTTTGACGACTCCTTCGGTGATCTTGCGAGCGAAATCATCGGCAACCGGGATGTAGATGTTGTATGCCGAGATCGCGAAACACTCAATAATCAACGACTGAATCAGCAGGCAGGTGACGATCTTGCCTTCGGCGGCGGCAGCTTGGAAGTTGTTGTGCAGGTTGGAGAAAAACTCGCGGGCAAAATCCATGTCAGCGACAACGCTGAGATTGCGACCACAGGCTTCAAAGCCTTTTTTGTGTCGGTTTTCCATCCGTGCAAGGGCAACCAACTGATCTTGATCGTTTGGCATCAGTTCTGCCAATCTTTGATAGTTTTCGTGCGCCTCTTGTTCGCCTTCGATGACGATCGCGTTAATTCGACTATAGGCATCTTTATACTGTTCACTCTGGAAGTCAATCTCTGGGGTCGCCGCAAGCTGGGGCATAAATCAGATTTCTCCTGGTCATGACTACAATTTCCGCGAATTGCGGAGTTGGATTTGGGTTCGGATAGGGTTTCCCCATTCTTTCCCCTTCTCACTTTACCGTTTAAGTTGGGAATGACGCTAAGAATCGATAAAATATCTGCACTAAGGGGCGGTGAGGCGCTAAAATGACCGATTCTTTAGGGTCTGATGGTATGGAAGATCGTCCGATATTTGCAAGTTTGAACCGGGCGATCGCTCTGGGGGTGTTGGTTGCTGGGGCAGGAGTCGTACTGCTACCGCTGGCAATTGTACTTATTACGTCGTTGAGACCTGTAGAAAGTTCCCTGAGTTCATCCGGTTGGTCGCTGGAGAATTATCGCGAAGCTTGGGAGCGAGGACAGTTTTTGCTGGCATTTGCGAATTCAGGATTTGTGGCGATCGCGGTCATGCTTTTTCAGCTTTTTACTTCCGCTCTAGCGGG
>DATJEM010000129.1:0-3439 GCA_035496615.1 Leptolyngbya sp. | reverse complement strand
ATTCCGTCGATCATTTTATTTGGCATTCCTGACGATAAAGACACTGAGGCAACGGGTGCATGGCACGATTGCGGCATTGTGCAAAAAGCGGCAACGGCGGTTAAAGAAGCGGTTCCAGAATTGATTGTGATGGCGGATACGTGTTTGTGCGAGTACACCTCACATGGACATTGCGGCTATCTCGAAGTGGGCGATTTAACGGGGCGGGTTCTCAATGATCCCACGCTGGAACTTTTGAAAAAAACAGCGGTTTCACAAGCCAAAGCGGGAGCCGATGTCATCGCACCTTCTGGCATGATGGATGGCTTTGTGGCAGCAATTCGTGAAGGACTGGATGAAGCTGGATTTCAAGACATCCCGATTCTGTCTTATGCTGCGAAGTATGCGTCGGCTTACTATGGTCCGTTCCGGGATGCGGCGGATTCGACTCCTCAATTCGGCGATCGACGCACGTATCAGATGGATCCTGGCAACGCCCGTGAAGCGATCAAAGAAATCGAACTGGACATTGCAGAAGGCGCAGATATGCTGATGGTGAAGCCTGCTCTGGCTTACATGGATATCATTCACCAAGTCAAGCAAGCTTCTAACCTTCCCGTCGCTGCTTACAATGTGTCGGGCGAGTACGCAATGGTGAAAGCGGCAGCGCTCAACGGCTGGATTGATGAAGAACGAGTGGTCATGGAAACGTTGCTCGGATTCAAGCGGGCGGGCGCAGATTTGATTTTGACCTATCACGCGAAAGATGCAGCGCGTTGGTTAGGGGCATAATTTCCTGCCTTTAGATCGGAGTCGATCGAATTCACCGAGCCTGAATTCTGAACCTCCTTTAAGCTCGCGATCGCAGTCTTAATGATGCAATCGCTGATTTGATTAAGAACCTCCATTTCTCGTGAACTGCAACACCTTGCAAATTAGTCATCTATCTACCGATAGATGCTCAGAAAACACTAAATCTCGCAAAATACCTGCGTAGGATTTTCGTGATCATAAACGCTGCGATCGTTTTTTTAGAGGATAGCAGCCTCTCTGAAGTGCCATATCTCTCTGGGGTAGTGGCAAAGATTTCTCATCTTCTCTATTCTTTTTTTCCAATCTTTTCAATTCGCTAAGCTTACTCCGCGTTTCTGCGACACAATCTTACGACCCTAGACCTAATACGGCTAAGGTACTTGCAACGTCGTTGTAGCAGCGTTAGGAAAATCGATCGCTGCGCCCCACAGCAATACTCAATTCAGTTTAGATTTAAGGAGCCTTAAAGATGACTCTGGTAAAACGTTGTGCTGCCGAATTTCTCGGTACATTCTGGTTAGTCTTTGGCGGTTGCGGGAGCGCAGTCTTAGCCGCAGCCTATACCGCAGATACCGCCAGAATCGGCGAAAGCACCTCTTTTCCGCTGGGAATTGGCTTAGTCGGTGTGTCGCTTGCGTTTGGTTTGACCGTTCTGACAATGGCGTTTGCATTGGGCGGCATTTCGGGTGGACACTTTAATCCTGCGGTGTCGTTCGGTTTGTTTGTGGCGAAGCGGTTCCGAGGTGGTGCGGATTTACTCGGCTACATTGTGGCACAGGTATTGGGCGGAATCGCTGCCGCAGGAATACTGTTGCTGATCGCGTCGGGTAAGGCAGGATTTAGCCTAGCGGGATCAAATCCGTTGGCAACGAATGGGTTTGGGGCGCACTCGCCGGGCGGCTACTCATTGGCAGCTTGCTTCACGATCGAAGTATTACTGACGTTCTTCTTTTTGATCATTATTTTGGGTTCGACCGATCGACGGGCAGCGGGTTCGTTTGCACCCGTGTCGATCGGGCTTGCCTTGACGTTAATTCATTTGATTAGTATTCCCATTACCAATACTTCAGTGAATCCAGCCCGTAGCTTAGGTCCGGCTATTTTCGCAGGTGGCGAACTGCTCGGACAAGTTTGGTTGTTTTGGGTTGCGCCGATTCTGGGTGCGTTGATTGCGGGGTTTGTTTATAACGCGCTGTTTGGTGAATCCGAGGTGCCTGAAATCGAACGGATGCGCGAAACCGTGTAGCGAGTGGGTTTATCCGGTGGGTGCGGGTTGGAATAGCTCGATCGCTCAACAATTCGCTGACTCAGGACTCCACGAGATTGAATAGGTTAAAACACGCATAAAGCCCCTATGTCAGAACACAGGGGCGATTCTTGCAGACTGACTGAGATCCAGCCCTCGATCGTCTCTACACTCGACCGCGTAGCATTTGAGCCATTTCGTTTTGCTTCGGTGACATTTCGAGCGCCACTTCTTCTGTAATCTGACCCTGCTCATACAGTTTGTAGAGCGATTGGTTCATCGTACACATCCCGTCAAAGCCGCACCGAGGAAGGATCGCTTCGATCTCGTCAAGTTCACCTTTGCGGATATAGTCTCGAATCGCGTCCGTATTGATCAGAATGTCGTGAAAAGCGGCTCGTTTGCTATCGGTTGTCCGACACAAGCCTTGAGCGACGACTGCAACGAGCGATTCTGCAAGAGCGACTCGCATCGTGGGCTGTTCATTTGGTTGGTAAAGGCTGAGAACCCGTTCGATCGTTTTTACGGCGCTGTTCGTGTGCAGCGTTCCCATCACTAAGTGACCCGTTTGTGCCGCTTTCAATGCCGTATTGACCGTTTCTTTGTCCCGCATTTCCCCGACGAGAATGATATCTGGATCTTCCCGCAGGGCTGCTTTGAGGGCGTTGTCAAACTTGCGAGTGTGGATACCGACTTCGCGATGCTTGATCAAGGATTTGCGGCTTTTGTGAATAAATTCGATCGGATCTTCGATCGTAATAATATTCTTCGGCATTTCCTTATTGATATAATCGATCATCGCTGCCATCGTGGTCGATTTACCTGAGCCAGTCGGTCCGGTAATTAGAATCAGACCTTTGTGATAGTGACAAATATCTTTGAACACCGCAGGAAGATTCAACTGCTCCATGGTCAAAATCTTCAGCGGGATCAGCCGCATCACCATCGCAGGTCCATGCAAAGAATCAAAAATATTGATCCGCACCCGTGCAAATTCATACTGAGTTGCACCGTCAAAATCGAGGGTTTCTTCAAACTGACTAATTTCCTCTTCAGTCATTACCTCTCTAAGCCAGCTCATGAATGTTGCTCGATCGGTTTCACCCCATTCGGTGGACTCCATTTCGCCTCGGTTGCGGAAGCGAGGAACTTCGCCGACTCCCAAGTGAACATCAGAAAATCCTTTATCGAATGCAGTGCGGATAATCTGTTCAAGTGTGGGGGAGCCGCTGACCGGGCGGCGAGATGTCCCTGGAGCGGTGGGCGGATTGGTCGGGCGGTGTCCTAGCGGCGGCGGGGTCGCTCCGGTTGGGGTTCCTGAAACTGCGGCAGGAGCACTAGTTGGGATGGGGTCGGCAGGAGCGGTAGACGGGCTGCTCGCGGGCATCGCAAAGGTCTGAG
>DATJEM010000128.1:0-3691 GCA_035496615.1 Leptolyngbya sp. | reverse complement strand
GCTCAACCGCTCAGGGCGCACTGCGACCGCTAATAAACTAAAGATGCAAAAAGGCTGCTGAATCTGCATCCAGGCGATCGGGGCGATTCCAGCGATCGCAACCAATCCCAATTCTACAACCGGAGGCAAAATCGGATCGCCCGCTGCCAATCCTAATAAGCAAATCATTAGAGAAAGCGGCAATACCGCAATTCCCGCAAGGTGAATCCACAAATACGGCTCAGTCCAAAACGATCGCATATCCAGACGCTCGATGCCAGAACTGACTTAGTATACCGTTCAACGGCAAAATCAAAGGATGAAAAGCAGAAATCCGCTTTCATCCTCGGACTGCTTTACAAAACTGGACTCACTAAACTTCTGTGCGCTGCTGTTTGAGTGCCTGAAGCTGTTTGAGGAGCAGTTCAGCCTCAGCTTGCAAATCTAAAAGTTTGGTTTGCTGGTCTGCGCGATAGAGACGTTTGAGTTTCTCGATCGTCAGGGTTGTTTCTGATACTACCGTCTGCGGCTCGCAAACAGCAGTGTTACTCGATTGCCGAATTGAAGCGTTGGATGTCATAACGATTAGTAATTTGTACTTACTCCCACCACCAGAACATCTTAACCTAAACTTTACAGAAGTTTGTGTTCTGGTATTCAATTTTTAAGACGATAGCAGATCCCCTCAGTTCCAGAACAAATTTAAGGATTCTGAGATACCGCGATCGGGGATGGAAATCTGCCCGATTCGAGCGAGACGAAACGCAGTACACTAAGATCTTAAATGTGTCTTATCTTCTAAATAAAGATTGCCGCCTGTGACCTTACGCCTGTCTCTTGCAAACCCCTCTCCGTCCGAAGAACTGCCTAGAGTCGAACGCTGGCGCGGCTTGATTCACGGTTATCGGCGCTACTTGCCCGTGACGGATCAAACGCCCGTGATCACGCTGCACGAAGGCAACACGCCTTTGATTCCGGTTCCGTCGATCGCTCGCGAAATCGGTCGCCAAGTCCAAGTTTTTGTCAAGTACGATGGACTGAATCCGACCGGAAGCTTTAAAGATCGCGGCATGACAATGGCGATCTCGAAAGCCAAAGAAGCCGGAGCCGAAGCGGTGATTTGCGCGAGTACCGGAAACACTTCAGCCGCCGCCGCTGCCTACGCCCGTCGAGGCGGAATGCGGGCGTTTGTGCTGATTCCTGATGGCTATGTCGCGTTGGGCAAGCTGGCGCAGGCATTATTATATGGAGCCGAAGTTTTATCGATCAAAGGCAACTTCGATCGTGCCCTAGAAATTGTGCGGGAAATGTCGCTGAACTATCCGGTCACGCTGGTGAATTCGGTCAACCCCTACCGTTTGGAAGGACAAAAAACCGCTGCCTTTGAAGTGGTCGATGTGCTGGGGGATGCCCCTGATTGGCTTTGTATTCCAGTGGGCAACGCCGGAAATATCACTGCTTATTGGATGGGATTTTGTCAGTACCACCAAGAAGGTCGATCGTCGAAACTGCCAAAAATGATGGGATTTCAAGCAGCGGGAGCGGCTCCTTTGGTGACAGGTGAACGCTGTACGCATCCCGAAACGGTGGCAACGGCAATTCGGATAGGCAACCCAGCGAATTGGCATCGCGCGATCGCGGTTCGAGATGCCAGCCAAAGCAGCTTTAATGCGGTGACGGACGAAGAGATTCTGACGGCGTATCGAATGCTGGCGGGAAATGAAGGAATTTTCTGTGAGCCTGCTAGTGCAGCGTCAGTCGCAGGATTGCTCAAGGTGAAAGATCAAGTTCCAGAGGGAGCAACCGTGGTTTGTGTTCTGACCGGAAACGGTTTAAAAGACCCAGATTCGGCGATCAAATTCAGTGAGAACAATTTCAAGCAGGGGATTGATCCGGAGTTAGAGACGGTTGCGAAAGCAATGGGATTTTAAGCGATCGAACTATTTTGATCGCGCTATTTTGGTCGCGGATTGGTGCTCGATCGCGGATTGATTCAGAGCGCCAGCGATCGAAGATACTTTTTTTTGCAAAATATTATTCCACTGCTCACGATGTTAGTGTCTTGAGAACAGGGCAGAAAAATCACAACCCAGTATGCCGCCTAACACAACTCCTGAGCAGCAGTTCGTCCAAGAACGGAGCGAAATTCTTCAACAACTCGAAGATTGGTTGGAAACACCAATGATCGTTTTGGGATTTGCTTGGTTCGCTTTGCTCATCGTGGAGCTAATTTGGGGACTCAATTCCTTTTTAGAAGGGATTGGTATCACGATTTGGATTATTTTTGTTCTCGATTTTGGCTTGAAGTTTGTTTTAGCCCCCCGCAAATTTAACTATCTGCGGCGCAATTGGCTGACAGCTTTTTCGTTGTTTTTACCTGCGCTCCGGATATTCCGTATCTTCAGAGTGTTGCGTCTATTGAGGGGCGTGCGGGCAGTTCGCGGTCTGCAACTGCTTCAAGTCTTGACTCGCACCAATCGTGGAATGCGAGCGCTGAGTGTCAGTTTTAATCGACGCGGGTTTGGCTACGTCATGGCACTCACGGCAATCATGACCTTGATCGGTGCGACCGGGATCTATACCTTTGAGCGCGATGCTCCGGGCGGCGGGATCGATAGCTACAGCGAGGCGCTTTGGTGGACAGCAATGCTAATGACCACAATGGGTTCAGAATATTTTCCCAAAACGCCAGAAGGAAGAATTCTATGCTTATTGTTGTCGCTGTATGCGTTTGCTGTTTTTGGCTATGTCACCGCGACGCTCTCCACCTTTTTTATCGGTCGAGATGCAGATGATGGTGAAGCTGAGATTGCTGGAGAAAAGTCGATTCAGTCACTCCAAGCAGAAGTCACCGCCTTGAGATCGGAGATTCAAGTCCTGATCCGACAGAATCACGATCGAGAAGTTCAGTAAAACCTACCTTGGATGAGCTTATGAACCTGACGAAGTTAAACAAATTCTGGGAAACACTTCACGCCAGCTTTTGGTTTATTCCGTCGCTGATGGTGGCGATCGCGATCGGTCTTGCCTTCGTGACAGTTGATCTCGATCAAAATTTGAGCTATGACATCATCAAAAAGCTGGCGCTAACTTATTCTTTAGGTCCAAGCGGTTCAAGAGCCATCCTATCCGCGATCGCAGGATCAATGATCACCGTTGCGACGACTGCTTTTTCCATTACGATCGTTGCGCTTCAGCTTGCCTCTTCTCAGTTTGGTCCGCGACTGCTGCGGAACTTTATGCAAGATACAGGCAATCAGATTGTATTAGGGACGTTTATCTCTACGTTTGTGTATAGCTTGTTGGTACTGCGAACCGTTAACGGAATTTCCGACAATGAGTTTGTGCCGCAGATCGCAGTGACAGGCGGGATTGTTCTGGCGATTACCAGTGTTGGCGTATTGATTTATTTTATTCACCACGCAGCATCATCGATTCAAGTCGATCATGTGATTAGCCGAGTGGGTCACGACTTGGATGGAGCCATCGATCGATTGTTTCCTCAAAAGATTGGACAAGACGCGCTCGAAAACCAGTCTGGTAAAGATGATGTTCCAGAAGATTTCGATCGTGAATCCAGTATCATTCGTTCGTCCAATAGTTGCTATGTTCAAGCGATCGATGAGCATCAACTGATGCAAATCGCAACGGAACACAATCTTTTATTGCATCTCCAGCATCGCCCAGGACAATTCATTGTCAAAGGCGATCC
>DATJEM010000127.1:0-4336 GCA_035496615.1 Leptolyngbya sp. | reverse complement strand
GTTAAAGCGATGATTGCGATCGACCCGATTGATAGCAGCGTGTTTGGACAGCGTTCGATCGCTCAAATCAACATTCCGACGATGATCGTAGGTGGCAGCGCGGATACAGTTGCGCCAGCGCTCCCCGAACAGATTCGACCGTTTACCTGGTTGAAAACTCCTGAGCGCTACTTGGTGATGATCGATCGCGGAACGCACTTTTCGACGCTCCAAGAAGGCGATGAGCAAGGGGTTCCGGTGCCGCCGGAGGTGATTGGTCCTGATCCGGCGATCGCTCAACGGTATGTAAAAGCGCTCGGTCTGGCGTTTTTCAAAACCTATATTGCGGATCAATCGAGCTATCGACCGTATCTTTCTTCAACATATGTGCGGAGATTGTCCCAAGAACCGCTGCCGCTAAGTTTGGTACAATCCTTGACTCTACAGCAGTTGAAATAGGTAATAATCGCGTGGATGGTTTTCTCAATCTCAATAAGCCGTTTGGGTTTACGTCACATGACTGTGTGGCGAAGGTTCGCAAAATTTATCAACTGAAAAAAGTTGGTCATGCCGGAACGCTTGATCCGGCTGCGACGGGCGTTTTGCCGATCGCGATCGGTCGAGCGACTCGCTTACTTCAATATCTGCATCACGCTAAAGCCTATCAAGCAACGATCCGGTTTGGCATCACCACCACAACCGATGATCTCGAAGGCGAAATTCTGACTCAGCAAGCGGTTCCGACGCTGAGCTTAGAGCAAATTCAGGCAAAGCTACCGTTGTTTCAAGGGGTGATTCAGCAGATTCCGCCGAACTATAGCGCGATTCAAGTGGAAGGAAAGCGATTGTATGACTTAGCTCGATCGGGTCAGTCGATCGAAGTTCCTGCCCGCACCGTAGAAATTGATGCTTTATCGATTCTGGATTGGCGATCGGGCGACTTTCCCGAACTCGATTTAGCCATTGCTTGCGGCAGCGGCACTTATATTCGCTCGATCGCGCGGGATTTGGGGACAGAGTTAGGAACAGGGGCAACGTTAGCGACGTTATTGAGAACCGAAAGCAACGGGTTTACGTTAACAGAGAGTTCAACGATTGATGATCTTCCGGTTCCCTTGATTGAGCCAGAAACCGGTTTATTGCATTTACCAGAAGTGACTTTAGAAGCTGAGATCGCTCGTCGCTGGTGTCAGGGACAGAAAATCGCACTGGAACTTACACCACCGGGGTTTGTGCGGGTGAAGCACGATCGATTTTTGGGAATCGGTCAAATTCGAGAGGATGGGGTATTGGTTCCACAGATGGTGTATGAACCGATTTGAGGGATTGCGTTTTTTGGTCGGGTTGCAATTCCTCAAACTAGTCAGTCAAGAGAAAATACCCAATCAAAGGTTGTCGATTTCCACAGGCTCGATCGTATCCGCAGGCTCATACCCAAACACTCGCGAATAGAAATAGAACTCTCCATCTAGCGCGCGTTTGATGTTCTCTGCTTTGCGAAATCCATGCTGCTCACCTTCAAATAAAACATAAGCCACGGGTAATCCTTTTTGTTTCAAAGCATTGACCATCATTTCGGCTTGGTTCGGCGGCACGATTTTATCTTCGTCCCCCTGAAAGAAGATCACGGGACAAGACAAGCGATCGACGGAACTGATCGGCGATCGTTGATCATACAAGTCCGATCGGGCGGGATAGGCTCCGATCAATCCGTCTAGATAACGGGATTCAAACTTATGAGTATCTTCAGCCAATGCTTTGAGATCACTCACGCCATAGTAGCTTGCACCTGCTTTGAAGGTATCTCGAAAGGTCAATGCACACAGCGTGGTATATCCGCCTGCGCTTCCGCCTGCGATCACCAAGCGATCACCATCCACTTTCCCTTGCTGGGCGAGATACTTCGCTCCATTCGCACAGTCATCGACATCGACAATTCCCCAAGTTCCTTTCAGTCGCTCCCGGTAGGCGCGCCCATATCCCGTACTGCCGCCATAGTTCACGTCTAGCACGGCAAAACCGCGACTTGTCCAGTACTGAATGCCTAAGTTAAATGCGGCAGAAGTGGCAGCGGTAGGACCTCCATGACTTTTAACTAACATAGGAGGACGTTCGCCTTCGGGTGCAGTGTAGTCTTTGTTCTGAGGCGCATAGTACAAAGCGTAAGCAGTGAGATTGTTCTCGGTGGGAAACTCGATCGATTCAGGAACCGAAAGATACCCTGGATCAATTCGGAGTTCGCTAGCACGTCGCAGCACTTCAAACTGTTGGGTCTGAAACTCGTATTTGACGATCGCACCCGGTTCAGTCGATGATCCAGCCACAAAGACAGCATAGTTTGAGCCAACCTGTAAGCCTGCAATGCTGCTGTATGGGGTTTCGATCGTCCTCAATTCATGAGTGTTCAAATCCAAACTGGCAAATTGGCTCAACCCCTTTTCGGTGTAGCTGCAAATGATTTTGTCCTCTGCAAATCCATAGGTGGACATCCCAAACACCCAAAGCGGTAAACCAAATTCTGCGGCTTTCTCACAGAGTGATTCAGTCTTTTGCGTCTTCGGATTCCAGCGATAGAAATTCCACCAGCCTGTTCGATCGCCAATAAAAATCAAATTTCCATCGGGCGACCATTCCGGCTGAAAGATCGATTCTTCTAATCCCCCAGCAATTTTTTCCGGCGTTCCCAGCGTGCCATCCGCGTCGATCGTTGCCGTCCACAATTCCGTTCCATCCCACGGCATATTGGGATGATTCCAGCAAATCCAACTCAGTCGAGATCCATCCGGACTCAAACGCGGAAAAGCATAGAAATCGGAACCGGAGACCAAAACGGTTTGGCTTTGATCATCCAGCGAAATTGCTGCGATCGTATTCTCCACAGTCTGATTTTGGTGGTCTTCCCGAACGCAAACTAATCGATTTCGAGTGTGATCCAAGACGGCATCGGCATAGCGTAAAGCAGCTTCTGGTGTTAGCGCGATCGGTTCTGATTCGGGCGACTGTTGATATAATCGCTGGTCTGCAAAATTCGAGAAATAAACGGTTCCATTCGCAATCATGAATGCCCCGCCCCCATATTCATGCACTCGTGTTCGAGCATTGAACGGCGGTGGTGTCACATCGGTCTTCTGACCGTTCGCTGAAGCTTGAACAATCACGCTGCGTCCTGCCTCGGTCGGACGAGACTCGCTCCAGTAAATCGTTGAGTGGTCTAGCTTAATCTGTCCTAGCCCGATCGCGCCTGCCACAATTAGATCTGAGCTAATCGGGGACTTCCACGCGCCATACGATGCCACAGTCGATGCCACAGTCATAAGTTCTCCAAGCAATGCAAAATTAACTCGATCCAAACTCTAATCTACAACTCGGATCATCCGGATCTGCTCACCCAAAAGATTCGTGTTACAGTGAAAAATGAGAGGTGTTTTCAGTCGGTTGATTCGTTTGTTTTTCGAGACAGTGACTCGTTACGTTTTCGTCGAAACCTGGCAAGTTTGTTTGAGCAAAAGCAGAGACATTCCGATTCGATTGCCTCGATCATTTCTGGTTCTGGAGATTTTTTTCAATGTCGATTTATGTAGGTAACCTATCTTACGAGGTTACGCGGGAAGATTTAACGGAAGTCTTCGCAGAATATGGATCTGTCAAGCGCGTTCAGCTTCCGGTTGATCGTGAAACGGGTCGGATGCGTGGGTTTGGTTTTGTGGAAATGTCGTCGGATGCCGAAGAAGATGCCGCGATCGAAGCCTTAGACGGTGCCCAATGGATGGGGCGCGATCTGCGCGTCAACAAGGCAAAGCCTCGCGAAGAATCGCGTAGTGGTGGTGGCGGTCGTTCGGGTGGATTCTCACAACGCTACTAATCGAATTCGTTAGAATAAACTCCCCTGCATTTCGATAACAGGGGAGTTTTTTGGTGCAGACAGCTTTTTAGTGCAGACAGTATGAGAGCGAGAGTCGAAGACGATATTTTGTATTTGCATCATGAAGATGTGCCTCCGTTTAAAAAAGGCGGCTCGATCGTGCGAAATAGTTATTTCTGGGCACTAAAATCGATCGCAGGTCGGGCAAGGCGCGGCAGCGATTGGGAATACGAGCCTGAAGTTTGGTTTGCGTTGCAGCGACTGTTGCTATCGTTTGCCGAATCGGGCTATTTGGGACTGTCGGAAACGCTGCTGGAGTTTGCGGAAATGGCGGAGATCCCGGATCAACTGCGATCGATTTCAACCCGACTTTAACCCCGCCCTTTGACCCATGGATGCTCTGGGCAATATCGCACAATCTCAACCGTCTGCGGCAGTACGCCCACCATCAGCGCAAACGCCTCGCTCGGCAATCGCGCCACCAATTCCGCCCCA
>DATJEM010000126.1:0-4788 GCA_035496615.1 Leptolyngbya sp. | reverse complement strand
AGGTGGAGCCGTGCCGGAGCCTGCATTCTACGCTTACACCTACCCCGCACCGGAGGGATTTCAAACTTATTCTGTCCAGCCTGCCGAGGCGTTCTATCGTTCAGCAATGCAGGAGTTTATTCTGCCTTATGAAGTCGTTAGACAAGCCGATGCAGTGCTGCTTGCCTTCTTTCAAAGCACTTATGAAGCCGCTGCAAATTGGGGCAGTGAGAACGTTCAGACCTAGAGCGAACTAGCACTGTTAACTTAACCGGGGCTGTTCAAAATTAAGTACAGTTATGCCTGAATCGGCAGTGTGCTCAGACGATGCGGTAGAATTTAGCCCAGCTTGTTAAAGGATAGTCACGATCGCGACACAAACAACATGAAACTAGTCCGATTATTCTGCTTTCTGGCTAAGTTGACAATACGAACAAAGCTAGTCAAAACAAGAAATAACGTTGTGCCATTGGCAAAGAGGTAGCCGGATCACACGTCAACAACTTTCCATTCACTCGGACATAGAACGTCTCTGGATCAACCTCAATTTTGACAGTCACATCATTGAGTCTCAGGTCTTTTTTACTCACATTACGACTCACATTACGGGTATTGGAAACGGCTACCAGACGATTAGGGTTCTACTTCGACCCCAACTGCGAGGCTTCTCCCCATTTGCCGCTGAAGACAAATTGCTCTAATGGCTTCCGTTGTCTTGGGCTGAGGTCGCGCTGCTTGAGGGCATCAGGCAGGAGGGCTGGATCACCTCGATAACCAATCGCCAGTCCTGTCCAAGCCTCGAAATTCTCAGGAATGTGAAACAACTTGCGCGCTTGATCGGGCAGAATGCCAATCATTTGATGCACATAGATTCCTCGCGCTGCCGCTTCGATCGCTAGATTGCTAGAGGCAGCTCCGAGATCATGCACTGCCGCTCGATTGTCTTTATCGTTGAGCTTAAACTTAAGGCTGGCAATGCCCAAAGCTAAGACCGAAGCATCTTTAGCCCAAACCTGGTTTGCCTCATCTAGGCACGATAGGACTTGCTGAAACTGGTCAGGTTGTTCCTGGGTTGCCACAAGATAACTCCAGGGTTGCTCATTGTAAGAAGATGCCGACCACCGCGCCGCCTCAAACAGAGAACAAAGATCCGCTTGCGAAACCGGACGACTCTCAAAAGCATAGGGACTCCAGCGGTCTGCAAGAAGTTCATGGATTGGGTAGTCTGTTGCTGCTTTTTTTTGCGACATCATTGCTCCTATTATTTTCTATCAGAACAACTTTCATCTTTCCATACTTGCCTGAATTAAACCAGACAAGTTTTTGCAGACAGGGTGTACGCTAAGCTCAACTTAGGCGACTTCTTCTAATGATTTTACCCATTGAGCGGTCGAATGAAGATGTCCCATTTCGGTAATGCTGGATTGCGTTCTAATCGACGCTCAAGTTCACGCACCACTGTTTTGGAGAGTGAAATTCTTTTTAGATAGATCTGGGTGATGGAGATATTTGCGAAATCGACCACATTGTGACTCGCTCTCAAGGGGGCACTCATCAATTCCAAAACAAACAACTCCTCCATCGACATTGCCATGATGAGAAAACATTCAGAGATGGTCAACCAACATCTCTAGATGAGGTCTGATTGTCACCCACCGAATCAATTGCTCTACAGCACTCTTTTTGGGAATTCTAGCGTTGGCTAGTTCCCTTGCCAAAGTCTAGAGCAAGTGAGTCTCCCAGAACGTTCCGCAACCGTGAACCATGATTCCAGCATCACTTCCCACCAATGAAGCAGAGCGGCTCAACACTTTGTACCAATGTCGAATTCTGAATACTGCTCCTGAAGGGGTATTCGATGACATTACTCGGTTAGCAGCTTATATCTGCCAAACCCCGATCGCGCTTGTGAGCCTGATCGACTCAGAGCGGCAGTGGTTCAAGTCCAAAGTGGGTCTCACCGCCACAGAAACACCGCGCAAGCTTGCCTTCTGCGCTCATGCAATTCTGCAATCGAACGTTTTGATCGTGCCAGATGCACTGCTTGACGAACGATTTGCTGACAATCCTTTGGTCACGGCTGAACCCTATGTTCGATTTTATGCTGGTGCGCCTTTGATTACGGCTGAAGGCTTGACTCTCGGTACGCTTTGCGTGATTGATCATGTGCCCCGATCCCTTAGTCATGAGCAGGTTGAAGCACTCCGAACACTTGCACAACAAGTGACGCGACAAATCGAGCTACGCCGTGATCTCACCGATTTGCAGAAAGTTCAGATCAATCGCAAACAAAAGCGAAAAAAGAATCGACATTTCTTTACCAAAATTGCGATCGGGTTTGGTTCTGCCGCTCTCATTTTGGCGGTTGCTGAGTTTGTTTCCTATCAAAGCTGGACTCGATTTCTTCAGAGCCGTACTGCGGAAGTAAATTCGCAACAGGTACTCACCACTCTACAAGATCTCCTGTCGCAGTTAAAGGACATAGAAACAGGACAGCGAGGCTACATTATTACAGGTCGAGAATCATATTTGGAACCTTACAGCAGTGGAACTCAGGTCGTCTCTGAAAAAATGCAAGCCTTAAGATCGCGTTTAACCACACCTTCACAACGGCAGCAACTCGATCAGCTCGGTGTTCAAATTGACTTAAAGCTCAAGCTCGTAAACGCCACAATTGATCTTCGTCGATCGCAGGGATTTGAAACTGCCAAAAACGCCATCTCGACTGATCAAGGCAAAAAGACAATGGACAGAATTCGGCAAATCGTGCTTGAGATGGAAAGGCGAGAGGAGCAAATCCTGCAACAGCGGTCGAGCTTGACAGCAGAGAGCATTCGCAATACCACACTGACCTTTGCGCTTAGTTTAAGTCTAAACGTGATTATTCTGGGCTGGATGTATTCGTTTATCTGGCGGGAAGTCGTTGAGCGTAAGCAGACTGAAGCGACCTTAGAGCAGGAGCGAGACTTTATCTCAGCCACTCTAGACACAGTTGGGGCTTTGGTGATTGTCCTCGATCGTCAGGGGCGAATTGTGCGTTTTAACCGTGCCTGTGAGCAGACAACAGGCTACTCGTTTGGAGAAGTTCGGCACAAGCAGTTCTGGGACTTGTTTTTGCTCTCCGAAGAAACTGAATCTGTTCGAGCAACCTTTGCCAGTCTGCGATCGGGTCAATTTCCCATAACGTTTGAGAACTACTGGATCACACGGAATCGAGATCGACGGCTGATTGCTTGGTCAAACACCGCCTTAATCGACTCAGAAGGCAGTGTTGAGTACATCATTGGTACAGGCATTGATATCACACAGCGTCGGCAAACCGAAGCTGCGCTGCAATCGTCTGAAGCCGAACTTCGAGCGCTCTTTGCAGCGATGACCGATGTGGTGTTGGTCAGAGATGCTCAAGGAGTCTGCCTGAAAATTGCCCCAACGAACCCCAGTAATTTGATTCAGCCTGTTGAAGAAATGATTGGCAAAACTCTGCATCAGGTACTCCCGCCCTTACAGGCAGACATTGTACTGAGTGCAATTCAAACGTCTCTGGAAACGCAGCAAACGGTGAATTGCGAATATAGTTTGACGATCGAGGAACGAGAATCTCATTTCACCACCAGTATTTCTCCGCTCGATCGAGATTCGATCATTCTAGTTGCGCGAGACATTAGCAATCTCAAGCGCGCAGAGCAGCGTCGCAATGCCCAATATGCAATTACTCGCGTTTTAGCTGAGTCTACAACCCTGAGTGAAGCAACGCCAAAACTCCTACAGGCGCTGTGTCAAAGTTTAACTTGGGATATCGGCGAACTTTGGAGCGTGAACTTTCGGGGAAATGCGCTAGCGCTAGTAGAAACGTGGTGTCGCCCTTCAACTACCGCAACCCAATTTGTGTCGATCGCGAACACTCTCTTGCTCACGCCGAATGCTGGATTGCCCGGACGAGTCTGGGCTGAAGGTAAACCCATCTGGCTAACCGATATTGTCAATGATCCTCAGTTTCTCCGCCCGGCTCAAGCGTCAGAAGCAGGTCTTCAACAGGCGATCGGATTTCCGATTGTCGGCAAAGATTCAATCTTAGGAGTCATTACATTTTTCAGCCACAAGATTCGTCAACCTGATGAAGATTGGCGACTCATGATGGGAACGATTGGTCGTCAGATTGGACAGTTCATCGAAAAGAAACAAACCGAAGAAAAAGTAGAGCAACAAAATGCGCGATCGCATCTCCTTGCTGCTATTACTCTGCGGATTCGCCAATCTCTAGATCTTAAAGAAATCTTGAGTACAACAGTTGAAGAAGTCCGGCAATTTCTTCAAGCCGATCGAGTTTTGATCTATCACTTTGAGTCCGACCTACAGAAAATCGTTGCCGTAGAATCTGTCGCCGAGGGCTGGATTTCAGCTTTGAGCGCAGGAGTCGAAAATGCTTGTTTGCGAGACTACCAGCAGCAGTCTACTCTCGGTCGAATTTGTGCGATCGACGATGTGGCACAGTCGGATCTGCCCCCTGATGACAAAGCAATGCTGTCACAGTTGCAAGTACAGGCAAACTTAGTTGTGCCCATCCTAGAAAATAATCAACAAGATAACCAGATTTGGGGATTGTTGATTGCCCATCAGTGTGATGCTCCACGTCGCTGGCTGTCTTCTGAAATTGATTTTCTTGATCAACTCGCCAAGCAGGTAGAAATTGCTTTAGCACAATCACGTTTATTAGCTCAAGAAATTCAACAGCGAGAGCAGCTAACCCAGCAAAACGGGGCGCTAGAGCAAGCTCGTAAAGTAGCAGAGCAGGCAACCAACCTGAAAAGT
>DATJEM010000125.1:0-4962 GCA_035496615.1 Leptolyngbya sp. | reverse complement strand
TCGTTGAGTTCGGGTGAGTTTTCGATTCTAGGAACGACAGGACCTGATCAGTGCTTCAACGGCGAATATGCAACAATGTACGAAGCAGGACGAGTGCGAGCGATCGCGGATATTGAGAAGGAGCCGATCGCGCAATGTCATCGAGATTTTCTGCGAGAACTCAAGGTTCGGGCAAATCTGGTTGTCCCGGTTTTAACAGACAAGGGATTGTGGGGATTGCTGGTGGCGCATCACTGTCGATCGAGTCGTCCCTGGAGCGATTCAGATGTCCAGTTGCTCGAATTCGCGGCGAAAGCGTTGTCTACGGCTCCATCAATTCAGACTAGTTAAATTAGCCGAAGTGAACGATCGCTGCCTGGATCGTCATCAGTCCTACTGCAAGGCAAGAGGCTAAATAAAGGTAAAACCGCAGCATGATCCAGTTGAATGTGCAGTGAACAGCACTATGCAGAGCGCGAAAGATCGCAAAAACCCATGCGGTGATCACATACATTGTATCGACCTGCTGCGTCGCAAACAGATAGAGCACGATCGCGTAAAAGAGAACTGGAATCTCAAATAAATTCTTCAAGTTGTCCGCTGGAGTAGAGACACTCGGTGGGGAAATTTGCGCGAATTTACTTGGCATTAGATCCGCCGGACGCAGCTTGCTGCGATTGATGAAACTAATTCTTTGAATATACAAATACACCCAAACAACGAAGGTCAAAAATATCGTCGCGAAGAAGGGGCTAAAGATTGCATCTTGTCTCATGTCTATGTCCTATACGCTCGAAAGTTACATCCCGTACAAGCGTTAAGATAGACTGAATCCTCTGCTGTTTCTAGACCTCGATCGGGTACAGTTCAACCATGACCAGTTCTTCTCTAAAACTCCTGTTTGAAACGATTGATCAAGCTCAGAATGAACAAGTCCTTCGATCGCGAGTTGTGCCAAAGATTGGTGAATATTTTTCAGCCAATCGACGAGCTATCTTTTTCTTTGATCAAGTGCTTTCAGCAAACCGTAAGTTTCAGAACATACTGAACCTTGCACTTTCGATCGAACACAATCCGATCGCCCGGTATCTATCAGAGCATCATGCTCCGGTTCATGAAGCACTAGTGACCTCCCCCAAAGCTTGGAAGTTGATCTGTCCCCGCCCCGATCATTGGCACGTACTGGCAGGTCCCATCCTTGATCGAGGTCAGCTAATCGGCGTTGTGGGATGCACTCGCGAAAAATTAATGCCGGCTTTTGACACCCAAGATCTAAGTGACTTGAGTGGCATCTGCTTACATCTATCGGTTTGGGTGTCAGCTAAAAGAAATTTACTGCATCGAGGCGATCGTCTGACACCGCGTGAATTACAAATTGCGGAGTTAGTTGCTTTAGGGCGAACAAATGCAGAGATTGGCAAGCAGCTTTGGATTACCGAAAATTCTGTGAAGCAAGCCCTAAAGCGGATGTTCCGTAAGCTTGAAGTCTCATCTCGTACAGAGATGATTGCTCAGATCTTCACTGTGAGCTAATTTTTCAACAAGAGATAGTAAAGCTTCCCGGTTGCGTTGATCAGTCCTGCTTCATTCCCCGCTTCCGTTCCAGTTCCAGTAAAGATGTCCACGCGCCCCGCGCCGATAATTGCACCACCCGTATCTTGATCCAGCATATATCGGCTTACCGATCGCGGCTCATACTGTTTCTGTGCATTCAAAATCGGTAGCTGGGTCTGAATCAATGCCAATGCTCCGGGTGGCATCAATGATTTGTCAGTCGCGATCGAACGATTTGCCGTCACCGGAACGCCCAAACTTCCCAAAGCTGCCGACCCCAATGTATTTCTAAAAAACACAAACCGCCGATTTCGAGGCAGATAGATATCTAAGTCTTTGGGATGCTCTTGAAAATACTTCAGTACGTTGGGCAAGTTCAGATCTTCTAGCTTTAACTTATCGTCTTTAACAAGTTCGCGCCCGATGCCGCTGTAAGGCTGATCCGTCAATCCTGCAACGCCGATCGACAAGGTAGTCCCATCCGTCAGATTCAATCGAGCCGACCCTTGAACCTGAATCAAAAAGGCTTCTAAACGATCGCGCATCCACACCAATTCCGCACCCCGAAGTTTGCCTTTACTTGCCTGCAATCCGTCCGCTCCTTCAAGCTCCAATCGAGTCGGATGCGGCTTTTTCCACTGTGAAAACTGCGCCGGGAGCGCATACAACGGATAGCGATATTCAGCCGATCGAGTGCGACTTGCAAGATGCACAGGTTCAAAATAGCCTGTGAAGGCAACGGTGCCCTGATTGTCTTTGCCAGTCGATTGATAAAACACAAATTCGCGAGCGATCGCGCTTGAAAGCTCTGCTTCGGTTTTTGCAGTGACTAGCAGTTGCCGAAATCGATTTAAGCTGCGAATTACCCGATCGCGCGTCATGCCTTTTACTGGATACTTTTGATATGCCTGAACTGCCTTCTGAGTTTGTAGATACCGCAAGCTGTGATCGATTGCACTTAACATCGATCTGCGATCGCGCAAGATCTGATCATCGATCGCCACTGGCGCTTTCGTAATCGATATTAGCGGCGATCGAACTGGCGCAATCGTGGGTTTCGATTGTCCAATAGATTGTGCAGTAGATTGTGCAACAACTGAAAGCGTTGGTACACCCAAAAACATCAGACTGAGAATCAACGGTTTCATGAATGGCGTAAAACGGATCGATCGCAACGACTTTAGACCACGCGCACAAGTTCCGCAAGCCTTAATCTTCAGCGCCGCGATGCACTGTTTTCACCCATTTCAATCGTTTTGGACGAATCGACATTCTCAACGTTGCCGTAGACACGATCGCGAACCAATGCAGCATATAAATTGCGCCACGTAAGCCTTGAACCATCAGAGATGCCCAACCGAACAACGAGCGTTCTCCGGCACTCTTGAGCCGTCGAACTCGTCGCAACCCTCCGATCGCGCTAAACAAAAACAACACCATAGTCAACGCAGAAATTGGAGTGGTTAGCATCATGCGATGCCGCAAAACTGCCATCAAAAAATCGGGTATGGCAGCCGTTGGCATGACGTACTGAAGCATCCAGAACATCGCCAAATCGATCGTTTTGCGAGTTCCCATGCGATTTCGTAGAATCAATCGCCAATAATCGAGATAGCGCTGATAGCCGCCTTCCGCCCATCGATTTCGCTGATGCCAAAGCGCGATCGCGCTGGTGACACCTTCTTCGTATACCGCAGGCTCGGTCACGACTTCAATATCCCAGCGGTTCAAATGCAAGCGAAACGTTAGATCCAAGTCATCGGTAATGGTTTCTTCGTTCCATCCCCCGCAGTCGATCAAAGCTTCTCGGCGCACAAGCTGACCATTGCCGCGCAGTTCACCCAATCCTCCGATCGCAGAACGCTGCTGATGAATAAACGCATCCAGCGCCATCTCCGACATTTGCCCCCGCACCCAAAAATTGTTTGAGTCCTTAGAATGAAACTCTGGCTCGGCTTGGATGATGGCTTTTCTCACCTGGATTGCGCCCACATCGCCGCGATCGAACACGGGCAACACACCCCGCAAGAAATTCTTTTCGACCTGAGCATCGGCATCAAACACAACGAGAAATTCTCCCTGCGTCAAAGGCAAGACCTGATTCAGCGCCCCAGATTTACCGCCGCCTGCATTTTTGGGACGGTGAAATACATTGAGCTGGGGATACTGCGCCGCCAGATGATCTAGAATCTCAGGTGTGCGATCGGTACTATTATCGTCGATCACCCAAACTTCGTAGCGATCGTTGGGATAATTCAGCCCGCATAGCATCTTGACCAATCGCCCGATCACGGCTTCTTCGTTCTTTGCGGCGATGAGCAGTGAAACCGTTGGAAAGAAATCGTTATCTTCGATCGCTTTTGGCATTCGATGAGGACGCGCCAGCATCAATCTCACCGCATGAACGCTCATCAATGCCGTTACACAGAGGACAAACCAGTAGCCCCATGTGACCAAATGCAGCGCGATCGTGATGCTCCAAATCATCGCAAAGACGATCGCTGCCTTTCCCCTCCGTCCTTGAAATCCACGAAATGGCTTCAGTTCTACCTCGTCCGCATCCTTCGGCTCAGGCAAATCTGTCACCATTGCTGCCAACGCTTCAAGCTCACTGAAGGAATCGTTTTCTTGCCAAGAATTCTCCGACATCGGTTGCAAAGTTCAACACCCAATAGTATTTGATTACTGTTGCAGAAAACTAAAGATTCAAATCGAATCGTAACGTTTTCGCACACTGACAGCTTACCTTGCGATCGACGTTTTGCGCTGACTTATTCTGGGTGTCGGCGATGACTGGGGATCAAAATCTTCGCTCAAGTCGTCATCGGAATTTTGGCGTTTACAGACCGAGGAGCCGCAACGGTCACGTCGAGTGATTCCGCCTTCAATGCCATCCAGGGCTGTGAATCAATGACGGTTGCAAACGGACTAGAATTTGGAATCTCAAGTCTAGAACTGATTAGGGAAAGATTGCCAATCGCTGAACTCTCAAACTGCCTCAATTCCGCTTGCGGCTTAGAGTACGTATCAAACTGTCCACGCAGCCGCCAAAGATTCAACTGCCAAGCGTAGCGAAAGTCGCAGAGCGTTTGCTCTCCTTGCTGCACGATCGCGCCGCCTTCAGGGTGCCAGAAGAACTGAGCTTCTTCTTTAGGTAAGCCCCAAATTTCGCGCCCTCCCGCGATCGACCTGACATTATCAACGTAAATGTGAGAAATCCAAGCTCCAATTTTGCTGCCATAGCGCACCAATCCAGGGACAATAATCAACTCTCCATAAGCCAAAGTCGAACTCGGTTCGTATCGACCGAGAACCAAACCACCGATCGTTTTTCCAGGGAAGACTTGAACGATTTCGAGATCTTTTGGGATGAGCTTTGCGGCAACCGAGAAATCGACTAAATGCAGAGTAAAAAAGCCGTGACCTTTG
>DATJEM010000124.1:0-6918 GCA_035496615.1 Leptolyngbya sp. | reverse complement strand
GATCGCGCACACTGATTCAACTGATCGCGATCGGTATCGGATTAGCATTAACGCTCAATGTGCTCCGAATTTCTGTGATGGTTTTGGCTGCGGTGTATTGGGGAGAAGCGGCGTTTGAATTTTGGCACGGCACGATCGGCGGACAGATCTTTTCAGGAGTTCTATTTACGCTTTATTACTCTGCAATTCAACCGATTCTGGATCTGAACGATTAGGCACTGGGTAGGCGTAGCAGTGCCTTGGTGGATTTCTACAACCTTTCGGGTGCTGAAACTGGAGTGACCGCGCTCACCTTTGTATGGGTCGCTGTAGTCGCTTCAGATTGCGTCGCAGGTGCAATTTGAGGGGCATGGGATTGTGACGGTGCAGGAGGGGCGCTCTGATGTGAGAGCCAAAAAAAACCACCGCTCAAGACGGCTGCATATCCTAGATACAGATGCACAGGCTTCAGCGAAATGCCGCCGATGTCGATCGAACTTTTCCGCGTCGGATGATACCACGTTGGCAACACTGCTTTGACCGGATCGACCGTAGGCAGGAGCGCTAGAAGCTGACCGCTATCGAGATTCAAAGCCTTCGCCATTCGCTGAATAAATCCCCGTAGATAGATATCTTCGGGCAAATGTGCGCCGTGACCCGCTTCGATCGCGCGAATTTGATGCACCGGAACCAGCGTTTTGCTGTGGAGTTCTGCGATCGACATCGAGCGAGCGTGCCGCGCCGCGCGAATCTGTTCACCGAGTTTCTTGAGACCGTCCTGGCGCTGATCCAACTGCGGTTCAAGAAAAATCTTCTTGGGGCGAACGGGTTCGGGCGGTTTTGCAACGGGTTCGGGTGGTTTGGAGGGGGGAACGATCGCCAATTCGCGCAGTGCGAGCCGAATCGCTTCTCGTCCGACCGACTTGAGACAAAATTGGGCAGATGTGCCTTCTAGAGTCGCTGCTTCTAGACTTTCTAAAGCGCGACGATACACCTCGCTACGGCAGAGTTCTGCTTCAATCTGAGAGAGTAAGGCGCGAAATCCTTCTGAGGATTCTTCACCCGTTCCTGATACCCCAACCATGATCGAATCTTGCGCTAACATTTCAGGTCCTCATCAAATCAAAAAGTGCGATCGCTACTGTTAAAGGCTCAAGTGTCTTTTTAAGTCCTTAAACACCTTGTACACGCGATCGTTTAATTCTTCCGGATTGGCTTAGAGAATCTGGATGTTTTTCCTGAATTTATTCAGTGCAGTTGATTGGCTCTTTGTGCCCAGTCGATGTCTTTCTGCGTGATGCCGCCTGCGTCGTGGGTGGTAAGGTCGATCGTGACGCGATTGTAGACGTTGAACCATTCAGGATGGTGTCCGAGGCTCTCGGAGACTAGCGCCAAGCTTGACATGAACCCAAAGGCTTCAACAAACGAAGCAAACTTGAATTCGCGATGGAGTTTTCCCTGCTCGATCGTCCAGCCATCAAGCTGTTTCAGTTCGGTTTCAAGTTCTTGGGGAGAAAGGGGAGACATGATGATACCTAAAAGTTGAAGGGAATGTAACGCTAGACTTCGACGGTTTCTCCGAGGGTGGTGACGCGATCGCCTTTGACTAATTTGCGCCCGCGTCTGGTTTCGATCTTGCCGTTGACGTGTACTTCTCCCGATTGAATCAGCATTTTCGCCTGACCTCCGGTTTGTACCACGCCTTGAAACTTCAAAAACTGATCTAACTTAATCGTGTCGTCCTGCATGGTTTTATGGTGATATCCAATGTGATTTTACCGAATTGCTCAAGAAATCGGTTCAACACAAAAAATCGTGTAGAGCAAATGCCCCACACGATCGAAAAATTGATTGAATGTTCAATATCGATCGACGCTGCCCGCAAACATTGGCTCAACCCGCAAACTCACCACTCGCGCTGGACGAACGACCATATATTCGCCTTGAATATTTTTAATCGGAACGCTGATAAAATCATCTGAAGCCGCTTTGGGCATCAGTTCTCCGCTGTACCACTTCTGAAATTCTTGAATTGTCGGGAATCGCACTTCTTCGCGATGTCCGCCTTCCATCATGATATGTACTGAAAATTCGCTCGGCGTTCTAGGCATCTGAGTTGACCACAAATAGGACAAGCTCAGTATGGGCGAAGACTTGAGAGAACTATCAAGGCTGAGAATTTAGCACATAATGAAGTTAGCAAACCGCATTTTAACCTGTGAAAAAACGAGTCACACTCACGTTTCCAAAGCGATCGGTGCAAATGCCCGTCACCTATCGATTGGCAAAAGATTTTAATGTCGCCGCCAATATCATCCGCGCTCAGGTTGCCCCCAACCAAGTCGGTCGATTGGTCGTAGAACTATCGGGAGATATTGACCAACTGGATGCGGCGATCGACTGGATGCGATCGCAGGACATTCACGTTTCGTTTGCCAGCCGCGAGATCACGATCGATGACCAGATCTGCGTCGATTGTGGATTGTGTACGGGTGTGTGCCCCACCGAAGCGCTAACGCTCGATCCACAGTCGTTTCGGTTAGCCTTTACGCGATCGCGCTGTATTGTCTGCGAGCAGTGCATTCCGACCTGTCCAGTTCAGGCGATTTCAACCACGTTCTAAATTCAAACTAGCGCTCCAAAGTGCCGAAGCGATCGCGGTATTGTTGAAGCAATGCTTCTATTTCATCAGCCCGTTGGCGTTCTGGGTCTGCCCGTTGGCGTTCTTGATCGCGCTGGGCAGCAAGCTCTACAGGAGTCAAAAAGCGATCGCCCTTTGGGGCATAAAGCTGTAACGTCGTGCCATCCAGTACAAATCGAATGCTAAGTCGCGGACTCCCCCACTCTTGAATTTCAGGGATTTCGATCAGTTGCTGTCTTACCCGTTGCGATCCGATTAACTCATTGCGGTCTGGATCGTAGATGTAATATTCTTCCACTCCATAGTGCTGCTAAAACAACAGCTTGCGAGTCATTTCTGCGGCGGTATTGCCTGGAGACAAAATTTCAAATACGCCCTGGGGCGGGAGATTGTCCTCTTTCCACTGCTGATAAGAACCACGATCGCCTTTCGGTCTGCCAAGCACAACCATCATATCCGGAGCTTGGCGAAGTTGATTGTTGCCCTCGACTGGATACCACAGCAAATCTCCAGCGATCAAAGTCGTTGAATCTGAAACGAATAAACTCTCTAATCCCTCTTCGATCGTGACGATCCAGCGAAATTGCTTCGTGTTATCGGACAGGGGCAGACCGTCGGACTCTGGATAGATAATTTCCGGTGAAATAGAGGTTGCAGGTTGTGCCACCATCATTCTGTGAGACCCCACAGTGCAATTTTTTCGGCGTAGTGTAGCTGCTCATCCCTCTGGTTTCTCTCTGGTTGAGGTCAACGGAATTCCGCTCAATTCGTTGAAGATCTTAATCAGTATCATGAGAATAGTTGAGGGCAGAAAAGTTACTATGTCGGCAGCATCGCTCCAGCGAGTTCCTGAATCAAGGCGACATTGATGAAGCAAATTGCGTCGAAGCCAGTCCGATCGCGTCTGAGGAATCGATTCCGCCAGATCAGTGCGCTAACGATCGCCGTCGTCTTGCTTACGAGCGGTTTGGGCTATCGCTTCTATTACCAGCCGAGATTGGATGTGGATAAAGTCGCGCCCCAAACGATCGTTGCCCCGACCTCTGCCAGCATTGAAGATACTGACACGACCGAAGAAAATCGCCGAATTGCCCGAAGCGGCGTACTTCCAGCAGTTCAAATCGATGCAGCAGCCAATCAGCAAATGCAGCGACTGCTTCAGCAACGGCTCGATCGTGGCAATGAGATCCGCAATGCGCTGGGAGATTTTCCATTTGCCAACACCTCCATCCTTTCTACAGCCACCCAAATCTATCTTAGACAAGCCTCTGAATCCGAATGGCAGACCGTGAGGCAGAGTATTCCATCAAGCGCAAAGCGCCGCCTGGATCAATCCCAACAGCGAGCCGTGAGCGAACTCCGGATCTACCAGCGATCGACCTCGCCTGCCGCTTTCTCTCGGTTGGTCGCTATTCTCATCGAAGCGCGGCGACGCTATCCGGTCGCTCTATCTGCCCTTGCCGCCCAATCTTCTGCCGCGCCGCTTTACAACACCTCGTTTTTGAATCTCTCAAATTTGGAGTGGCAAACCCTTGAAATCCAAATGCCGCAGATTTTGGCAAGACTGCTGACTCAGGGCATTTATCCGGGTTTATCGGAGGGTCAACGCAATCAAGCGATCGTGGCACAAGTGAAAGGCACAGTGCCGATCGCGGCTCAACCGCTTGCCAGCCAAATTTTCTCCCAAATTCTTTCTCCGAATCTCGTTCGTGATGCAGATCAAACGAAACTGCTGGCAGAGCAGGCGGCTCAAGCGATCGAACCGACTTTAATCACGATCGAGCGCGGCGAAACCATTGTTCGGGCTGGAGAAAAGATTACTCAATCAGACTTTGTGCTACTCGATTACTTTAACTTGAGTCAGCGCGGCATTGATTGGCTAGGACTTTTGAGTTTCAGCGGGTTAATTGGTGGGGCGATCGCACTTTTTAGGCTGGTGATTCGATGGAAAAAGCCCAAGCTGCGACGACGAGATTATCTTCTGATGCTGCTGCTAGCGTTGAGCGCTCCCGGTGTGGTCGCAGTGAGTAAATCATTCACTGGACTGCCTGCGATCGGACTGCTGCTTGGTAACTTTTATGGATCGGCGATCGGTGCAGCGATCATGGGCTTATTAACTGTTTTGCTGCCGATCGGGACAGAAGCGGGCTGGCGGGCTTTGATGCCAAGTGCGGTGGGGGGGCTTTTTGGCAGCTTGATGGCGGGACAGTGGCGCGTCTTTAAGCGAGAAACACCCCGAACGCGGGAGGATTTGGCAGGTTTAGGGATATTGATTGGATTGATTCAAGGCATCACTTACTTGATGGTCAACACTGAGATTGTTCCGCTTTGGTATACCGCATTAGGGGGAGCCTTACTGTCCACCTTCTCTGGAGTCGCCTGGAGCGTGATGGCGATCGGGATCAGTCCTTATCTAGAACGGCTGTTTGATTTGGTTACGCCGATTCGATTAGCGGAACTGGCAAATCCCAATCGACCGCTGCTCAAACGGTTGGCTCACGAAGCTCCGGGAACTTTTCAGCATACTCAGTTTGTTTCGACGCTAGCAGAAGCCGCGGCGCGATCGCTCGGCTGCAATGTTGAACTTGTTCGGGCAGGAACATTGCATCACGATATTGGTAAACTCTATGATCCCTTAGCTTTCGTAGAAAATCAGATGGGCGGTTTGAACAAACATACTGAGATTAATGATCCCTGGAAAAGTGCTGAGATGATTAGAAAGCACGTCAGCGAAGGACTGGTGATGGCACGACAATATCAGCTTCCGAGCGCAATTCAGGCGTTTATTCCAGAGCATCAAGGAACCATTCTGATTGCTTATTTTCATCATCAAGCCCGACAAACTGACAAAGTGGTAGAAGAATCAGACTTTCGCTATGCGGGCCCGATCCCACAGTCGCGAGAAACCGGAATTGTGATGCTGGCGGATGCGTGTGAGGCGGCACTACGATCGCTCGAAGATGCAACCCCAGCGGAAGCTTTGGCAACCGTGAATAAAGTTTTCAAGGCTCGCTGGCAGGATCAGCAACTGGTTGATTCAGAACTGACGCGGCAGGAACTCGCGCAGATTTCTCATATCTTCGTGCAGGTGTGGCAACAGTTTCGACACAAGCGGATAGCCTATCCCAAGTCGATCTAACCCTCCTGAATGCTTACTTCTAAGTCCTGACTAAAGCAAAATTGTGTCTACTCCTCTGATTTCAACCCCTGCTAGCAAGGATAGTTTGATGATCAGAGCGCATCGGCGGGTTGCATGATTGACATCACACTCCAAAAAGTGTGCTTGATTACACCGAATTAACTTAATAAACCTCCTAGATTGAACCCAATAGATTGAACGAATTCATCGTGCGGCTTCGTCCAGCGCTGTTCTAAGGTCGCTTATCAAGGTTGCTGGTTTTTAAGCCGTTGCTGTCTTTATTCGGTAGTCAATGGGCAACAAGATTGGATTCTGAACGATCGCACAGGCTGAATCAAGCGCTCTCAAGTTGTCGCCAGCGCGTCCCCTTTATTTCCGGTTTTCTACTCTCTCTTGAGGGGATGCTGTCTGCCATCACCCTCAATGGCATTTGTTGTTTATCTATTTACTGGCACATCCTATGGCTGGACTCTTATCTTTTCAAGGTCGCTATCGCATTTTACATTTGACTTGGTTTGCATTCTTCCTCACCTTTGTGGTCTGGTTTAACTTTGCGCCATTTTCAACTGAGATCGCGACTGAATTCGGCTTGAAGCCAGGTCAAATTAGAACGATCGCGCTTTGTAATGTTGCTTTAACGGTTCCAGCCCGCGTTATTGTTGGCATGGTTTTGGATCGATTTGGACCTCGGATTACCTATTCGTGTCTCCTGGTTTATGCAGCACTTCCTTGTTTAGCCTTCGCGCTTGCACAGAACTTTACTCAATTGGTCGTCAGTCGTTTAGCGTTGAGCATTGTGGGTTGTGGATTTGTGATCGGTATTCGCATGGTCGCAGAATGGTTCGGTGAGCGCGAAATTGGTTTAGCTGAAGGGATTTATGGCGGTTGGGGAAACTTTGGTTCGGCGGCTGCCGCGTTTGCCTTACCGACGGTGGCGACTCTTGCGGCGGTTGGAACCGCTGGACAATTGAACTGGAGACTTGCGATCGCAAGCACCGGAATCATCACCGCAGTTTATGGTGTGATCTACTTTTTCACTGTTCAAGATACGCCCGCTAGTAAAGTCTACCAGCGATCTTCTAGCTCCAAAGGGATGGAAGTGACGACGACAAAAGACTTCTGGTTGCTGCTCGCGACGAATGTTCCTCTGATTGGCATC
>DATJEM010000123.1:0-2865 GCA_035496615.1 Leptolyngbya sp. | reverse complement strand
TAACTACACAACCGGAGCAACGGCGCGATCGGCAATTCAGGTTTTACATCGGCATCAAATCCGAGTCTTAGGAATTGCCGTGGTCGCAAAGCCAATCTCAAACCGTTAAATTGCGTTTTACAATTTCGGAGTCCGGCTATGCCAATCGGTTGCTTGCTCATAAGCAGATGCCACTTGAAAGATTTGATCTTCGCGCAACACATTGCCGATGATTTGTAGCCCGATCGGTAAACCTTGCGAATCAAATCCACACGGAACACTCATTCCCGGCAGTCCTGCCAAATTCACCGGAATCGTCATCAAGTCGATCAGATACATACTCAGCGGATCTTGTGACTTGTCGCCGAGCTTAAATGCTGTCGTCGGTGCAGTCGGTGAAACTAGCACATCTACTTGCTCAAACGCTGCTTCAAAATCTTGTTTGATCAATGTTCTGACTTTCTGTGCTTTCAGATAGTACGCATCGTAATAGCCTGCGGAAAGTGCATAAGTTCCGATCATGATCCGGCGTTTGACTTCTGCGCCAAATCCTTGCGATCGCGTCCGGGTATACATTTCCATCAAATTTTCGGCATCTTCGATCCGTGCTCCATACTTCACTCCGTCATATCGCGCTAAATTTGCCGAAGCTTCCGAAGGCGCAATGATGTAGTAGGCTGCAATGCCATAGCGGAACCGGGGACAAGAAATCTCTTTGACTTCGGCTCCGAGAGTTTTAAGCTGGTCGATCGCGCTTTTTACCGCTTTTTCAACTTCCGGATCAAGTCCTTCTCCAAAAGTTTCTTTGATAATGCCAACGCGCTTTCCTTTGAGATCGGACGTGAGGAACTGCGTGTAATCAGGAACTTCAACGTTTAGGCTAGTGGAATCTTTTGGATCGTAGCCTGCGATCGCATTCAGCAAAATTGCGGCATCTTCTACCGATCGAGCAAACGGCCCAATTTGATCGAGCGACGACGCAAACGCGACTAATCCATAGCGCGAAACCAAACCATACGTCGGTTTCATGCCAACAATGCCACAGAATGAAGCAGGCTGCCGAATCGAACCGCCCGTATCTGAACCGAGCGCGATCGAACATTCTCCCCCTGCAACCGCCGCCGCCGACCCCCCAGACGAACCGCCCGGAACCCGCGACACATCCCACGGATTTGCTGTTTTCGCAAAGGCTGAAGTTTCCGTCGAGCCGCCCATGGCAAATTCATCCAGATTCGTTTTGCCCACCATGATCGCACCCGCATCGATCAATTTCTGGGTCACAGTCGATTCGTAAGGCGGCACAAAATTTTGCAGAATTTTTGAAGCGCAGGTCGTGGGAACACCTTGAGTACAGAGATTATCTTTAATCGCGATCGGAATTCCTGCCAACAATCCGATCTCTGCTCCAGCCGCAATCTTGGCATCAATTTGCTTGGCGTGTTCCAAAGCGCGATCGGGGGTCACCTGCAAAAAACTGTGCAGTTTGGGTTCAAGTGCCTGGATCTGATTCAGCGAAGCTTGCACAATTTCCACTGCCGATCGTTCTTTGCTCATGAGTTGTTGATGCAACTCGCGAATCGATGCCATACAAAACTCCCTCTTTCTGATGCGGTGCGCTCAAATCTACACAAATTTACAGTATAGAGGGCAAAGACGGAACCCAACTGAGCGAAAGCGTTAGAAAGCAGAGGAATTCTGGGAATTTTGAAACTAATCGACAATAATTTCTGCGTCAGTTTTGAGCCTCTAGGTTACATTAATTACATTGTTTTCCTGATCTCTCACTGATGCTGGATTCTGATAGCAGAACCATTCTCGATTTTTCTTCGTCCAAGCTTCTGTGGCGTGAATGTGATTACTCTAACTTTATTACATCCAGTTCAGCTAACGCCCGTTCAGCACTGGACATTTGATGAAGCGTCGATCGTGCGGGTTGGACGATCGACGGATAATCAGGTGGTGCTTTACAGTGCTGTCGTCTCTCGATACCATGTCGAAATTCGACGGGTGAATTTGTCTTGGCAATTGGTCAGTCTCGGTGCAAATGGCACCTACTTTGAGGGAAAACGAGTCGCGCAATTGCCCGTACACGACGGTATGATTTTTCGACTGGCGAGATCAGGTCCCAATCTACAAATCCATTTCGGTCATCCCGACCCCTTGAAGCGATCGACCCAAATCGATCAAGGATCAGTTCCCGCGTTGCTCAATCTTGCGTTCAACCAGGTGAAGGAAGCGGATAAAGTCCAGCCGCTAAAAATGCAAACGGTGATGGTTGCGGACTCGAAAACCACCATGGATACCGATTTATCTTCAACCCTGTCCGGCGAAGCTTGGATACAAAAACCAGATGCTTCGACGATCGGGAAATATCACGCGATCGAACTGCTGAGTCAAGGCAAAGTGGGCACTACTTATCTCGGTCAGCACGAAGGCGAAGCCGTACTGCTAAAAACGTTAAATCCGACTTGGATCAATCACCCGCAGGCATTAGCGCTATTCGAGCGGCAAGCAAAAATGCTGCGAGGGTTGAATCATGCGGGGCTGCCTCGGTGGCGGGATTTTTTTCAGATTGCGGGGCAGCCGTTTCTAGTGACTGAAGTGATTTCGGGAAAGACCTTGTTTCAGCAGATTCACGATCGCGGCAAGGTTGGGCTTAAACAAGCGATCGTCTGGATGATCGAAGTGTGCGAAATCCTCGACTATTTGCACAACCAAACACCGCGCGTTCTGCATCAAGATCTCCGTCCCCAAAATATTATTCATCGTCCCCATTCCACTTCTTCGTATGAATTGGCGCTAGTCGATTTTGGCAGTGTGCGCGGCTTAGAATTGGATGAACCCGCTGCTGCCTACCTCGCTCCAGAACAGAAAAATGGGCAGGCG
>DATJEM010000122.1:0-8429 GCA_035496615.1 Leptolyngbya sp. | reverse complement strand
GCCTGAAAGATCCTGATTGACGATCGCGATATCAAAGAGTTTGAACTTCGATCGCTGCGGCAAGCAATGGGCATTGTTAGCCAAGATACTTTCTTGTTCAACGATTCGGTGCGAAACAATCTTGCTTATGCTCGTAAAGATGCAACAGATGATCAAATCATCGAAGCCGCAAAACGCGCCAACGCTTATGAGTTCATCATCAAGTTACCGCAAGGGTTTGAGACATTGATCGGCGATCGAGGTGTGATGTTATCGGGTGGACAGCGGCAAAGGCTGGCGATCGCCAGAGCATTGTTGCGCGATCCAGAGATTTTGATTCTCGACGAAGCAACTTCCGCCTTAGATACCGTTTCAGAGCGATTGGTACAAGGCGCGATCGATGAACTGAGCCGCGATCGTACAACCTTAGTGATTGCTCACCGACTTTCTACCGTTCAAAAAGCCGATCAAATTGCAGTGCTAGATAAAGGATTAGTTGTAGAAAGCGGCACACACACAGAGCTATTAAAGCAAGGTGGATTGTATGCCCAACTCTATGCAATGCAGTTTTCATCAGAACCTCAGACCGTTTAGAACATAGAACCATGAGAAAACCAATTGTAGGAATGGTCAGCAGTTATGTCGGGTTGAAGCCTAGCCCGATCGATTGGCTATGGCAACAATCGCCTTATCCGTTTGGACATTGGCGCAACATTCAGCTTGAAGCTTCTGCCGAAAAACCTGACTTTTTGTTGCTCTATCAGTTTGATTTTCCGCGTCCTAAAGTGGATACTTCTTGGCGCTCTAAGTTGCGTAAACCTCAAGCTTTGCCAGATGTCACACCCAGTTTTAAGGGCATGGCAAAAGAACAACTCATTTACCTGCTTCGCGAACCCCCCCTAGATGAGATTGTTCACATCACAAAAGCGAACTATGAAAAGGCAAGTCAGTATTGCGCGTATGTTTCCGGTCCTGATGACTATGCGCCTAATCCAGACTATATGCCTGCAATCTGGTACTTAGGAAATTCCTTTCGAGAACTGAATGAAATGCCGCCCCCGGAAAAGATTCGCAAGTGTAGCTGGATTACTTCTGGGATTAGTCGAACTGAAAATCATTTGAAGCGATTAGCATTCCTAAAGCTATTGCAAGAGAACGAACTTTCATTTGATCTGTATGGACGAGGCTTACCCGACTGGGCGAAAACTACGGGTCAGGTTGGCAACAAGTGGTACGGCATGGCTCCCTACTATTACAACTTGTCGATCGAGAACTATGCTGAGAATGATTGGTATGCTACCGAAAAGCTTTGGGATGCTCTCTTGTCTTGGTGTTTACCGATTTATTACGGCGGTTCTGCGGCAGATAAATTGCTGCCTCCTGGAAGCTTTTTACGCTTGCCCAGTATGGATGAAAAAGGCTTGAAATACATCGAAGAAGTGATTGCAACTCCGGATGCTTGGTATGAAGCAAAAGATGCGATCGCAGAAGCGCGACAAGTCATTCTGCACAAGTTGAATCTGGTAAATTGGCTCTCTGAATACGTTGAACGGGTTTCCTAAGCGATGAATGGTATCTGTACTCTGGCAAACGATCGGGTTTTTGATCAGTTAGTTGCTTTGCTCAATAGCATTGAGGCGAATGTTAGTTCGGACATTCCGGTGTGTATCTATCCGTTTGATGATCAACTCGATCGGATTCGGGATGAGATTCGCGATCGTCCAAACGTAATGATCTATGACGACCAAGAATCAATCCAGCGTTGGGACGAGTTCATGCAGCGAATTGCGCCCGAACGATTGAACCAAAAACTCCGGCTGTATGGGGCACATCGGCGGTTTTGTGCGTTTGATGCCCCGTTCGATCGCTTTATCTACATGGATGCGGATACATTGGCGATGAGTTCAATGGATCACGTTTTTGAACAGTTAGAGCATCATGATTGGGTCGTTTATGATTTCCAGTTTCTCGATCCCAGCAAAATTTACGATATCAATTCTCCAAAGCTGTACAACGTTTTTCCAAAGGAACGAGTTGATCAAGAAATCTTTTGTTCTGGTTTCTTCGCGGGAAAACGAGGACTGTTTGGCGCAGAGCAGCGAGAATCATTGATTGCACAATTGCAGGCGGGCGATCGAGACATTCTTTATGAAGGTGCAGGAGAACAGCCTGTTGTGAATTATATGGTGATGAAATCAGGCATCAAAAGTTGTAATATTGCCCAGCTTTTACCCTTCGGAAAATCGACGGGATGCTCTGTGACAACGAAGCATTTTGAGGAGCGCGATCGCATTTTGTACGATCATGGATTGCGCTTAACTTATTTGCACTACATCGGTGTAAAACCGCAGCGAATGGAACAAGTTGCTAATGGCGAAAACGTCGAGTTTCCCTATCGCGATTTGTTCTTGCATTATCGATTTTTGCGCGAGCCAAAAAAGCGTCCTGTCTTTGCTGAAGTCCCGCAACTGAATCTAGTCCAGAAAGTTTTACAAAAGTTGAGACGAGCATGAAACGCGGAATCTATATCGTTGCTAATGACAAGGTGATTGAGAATGCGATCGCGCTTCTTAATAGTATTCGACTGTACGATCGAGAAATTCCAGTTTATCTGATTCCATTCAACGATGAATATCAGAACGTTCTCAGCCTATTAAATCAATTGCACAATGTTCAACTATTTCCAGATTTGGAACTGTTGGAACGTCTCACGAATCGAGTTGGGGAGATCTTCGATCGCGACTTTCTCAAACTGCCAAATAAAATGCGAAAGCTTGCCGTTTGGTTTGGCGAATTTGATGAATTCCTTTATATCGATACTGATATTGTTGTGTTTGATAAAATTTCGGAAACACTGGATCATTTATCAAACTGCGATTTCTTTTGCTGCGATTATCACTACTTAAGTGAAGGCTTGAGAAACATTTTTTCGCCGATTGTGAAAGGCAATATCTTTACGATCGAACAGCTACAAGATGTTTTCAATAGCGGATTCTGGGGATCTCGAAAAGGTGTAATCACAGAAGACCAACTTTACGAAGTTCTAAAAGATTGCGCCCAGCATCGTGAGTATTTCGACTTCGCGCAAGGCGTGACCGATCAGCCAGTTCTCAACTATTTGATTTTGAAATGTTTTGAGAACCGAATGAATTTGGTGAAGCCTCCTGAAAATGCGGCGGGAAGTTGGGCAGGCTCTCCCCATTTTGAAAATCGCCAGTATGTTTTATACGATCGAGAAAAACGCCTAAAGTATCTCCACTGGGCAGGCATTTCGATTCGTCCCGGTGCGCCTTATTGGAACATATGGGAGCATTATCGCTACTTGCACGAATCGAGTTCAGCACTGTGGCGAAAGTTGTCGCGGCTTGTTCCATTCAAAGTTTAAAAGGAGTGCGATCGATGGATGGAATTTATATTCTTGCAAACGATGTTGTATTTGATCAGCTTGTTGCGCTCCTAAATAGTATTGAGGCAAACATCAGCCCTAAAATGCCAATTTGTATCATTCCTTATAATGAAAAATTGGAAAAGGTACGATTGGAGATTGCAACTCGTCCACAGGTTTCTTTGTTTGAAAATGCGGCATCCATTCAGCGATGGGAGGCTTTTGCAACCCAAGTTTGGACATCGCACGATCGCGCTCAGAGAGCATGGTACGATCGCCAACTCCCCAAAGTTTATCGAATTGAGATGCACCGCAAGCTTTGCTGTTTCGATGGCGAGTTCGATCGATTTATTTATTTCGATGCGGATACGTTAGCGCTAAGTTCGGTTGAACCCATTTTTCAGAAGCTAGAAGTTTACGACTGGGTAACAAATGACTATCAATATAGTTCAGAGCTTAAGTATATTTTTGATGCTCCAGAAACAGATTTACTAAAAGTCTTTGATGCCGAGAAGCTCAAGTCTGATATCTTCTGTGCAGGCTGGTTTGCCTCCAAAAAAAACGTATTTACAGATGAGACTCTACGATCGCTTTTAACCTCCCTTAAAGCCGGAGAATCTGATCTGCTCGCGCTTTGGGGAACTGATCAATCCTTGATGAATTACCTGGTATTGCGAAGCCAAATTTCTTACTACAATTTTGCCGCAAGCGGTACTGTACCAGGCTCACATTGGTCATCAAAGTTTGATCAGCGCAATCATGTTCTGTATGACAAAGGGCAGCCTTTAACCTACTTGCACTACATGAGTATTCCTTCTGCTAACTTTACGCGCTTGTGTCAAGGTGAAGATGTCGCCATTCCTTATCGAGATTTATTTCTGCACTATCGCTATCTCAAAACGCCTCACGAGCGATCGCAAACATTGAAATCACCTGATCTCGTTACACAGGCTCGATCGCGTATTGCTCAATTTCGTCAGCAAAAAATTAACAATCTAAATCACCGCTTCCGCAAGCTCAAACATCAATTGAACCAATTGCGCGGCTGAACATCGATTACAAGCGACTCCACGATCGAGTAAGATCAACCCTCTAGGTAGATGTGAGGAAGCAGCTTGTAATATGACCATCAGCGTAGTTACCGGAGCGGCGGGATTTATTGGTTCCCATTTGGTTGAAGCATTGCTCGATCGGGGCGATCGTGTGATTGGTGTTGATCAATTCAATGACTATTACGATTCTGCTTTGAAGTGGAAGAATCTTGCTAATAGCTTATCTCATCCTAACTTTGAACTGATCGAAGCCGACATTCAGAAGCTAGACTGGAACACTCTTTTAGCAAACGTTGAAGTCATTTATCATCAAGCGGCTCAAGCGGGAGTTCGATCGAGTTGGGGCGCAGGATTTCGCACCTACACTGAGCAAAATATCAACGCCACTCAAATTTTGCTTGAAGCTGCCAAAACTGCAAAACACTTACAGCGATTCATCTATGCTTCTAGTTCTTCAATCTATGGCAACGCCGAAACGCTCCCGACCTCTGAGAAAATTTGCCCTCAGCCTGTTTCGCCCTACGGCATCACTAAGCTTGCGGGAGAACAACTGTGCGGACTTTATCATCAAAACTTTGGGGTTCCAACTTGTTCGCTGCGCTATTTTACAGTCTATGGTCAGCGACAACGCCCAGATATGGGATTTCACAAGTTCTTCAAGGCAGCATTGCGCGATGAAGCGATCGTTATTTATGGCGACGGACAACAGACCCGCGATTTTACCTTTGTGTCGGACGCGATCGCGGCAAATCTCGCAGCGGCAGCGATTCCCGAAGCGGTGGGAGAAATCTTGAATATTGGCGGCGGCAGTCGAGTCGTATTAACCGATGTGATTGCCACAATGGAATCGATTATTGGTCGATCGATTCGGCAAGAAAAAATTGAAACTGCGATCGGCGATGCTAGACATACTTCGGCAGATGTTTCTAAAGCCAAAGGCATTTTGAACTATCAACCAAAAGTCGCTTTGAAAGAAGGACTGACGCACGAATGGGAATGGATTCGATCGCTGTATGAATAAACTATTTTGGATAAATACACATTCCAGAAATCGAATCAAACAGAAAAAGACGATCGAGATCAAACCGCAACGGTAAGCGATCGCCAACTTTCAACCTCAAAACTGGATCAGTTTGTAAGTTGATCGATCGACCGTCTAACACTGCGCGAACTAGAACTTCTCGCCCCAGGGGTTCGATCAGACTCACCTCAGCCATGCAATGCGGTTCTTGAACATTGACACAAAGATGCTCTGGACGAATGCCCAGATCGAATTGTCCGGGTGAAACGTTCAGCGCGATCGGAATTGATTGTTCACCCATCTGCAAGCTTGTCCCGGTGAATGTGGCTGAAATCAGATTCATCGGTGGACTGCCAAGAAAGGTGGCAACCATGCGATTGCTGGGTCGATCGTAGATCTCTTGCGGGGTGCCAATCTGCTGAATTTTGCCACGATCTAACACCACAATGCGATCGGCTAACGTCATCGCTTCGACTTGATCATGCGTGACATAGATTGTGGTAATTCCGACTTGTTGATGCAGTTGTTTGAGTTCAGTGCGGGTTGCGTCGCGCAGTTGAGCATCTAAGTTGGAAAGGGGTTCATCCAGCAAAAAAACTTGTGGCTGACGGGCGATCGCTCTTCCCAATGCCACCCGCTGCTGCTGTCCTCCTGATAACTGTCTCGGTTTGCGCTCCAGTAAATGACCAATTTCTAGAATTCTCGCAACCGTTTCGACTCGCTCCTGAATGATTTTAGGCTCTACATGGCGCATTTTTAGCCCGAAGGCAATGTTTTCCGCCACGCTCAGATGCGGATAAAGCGCATAGTTCTGAAAGACCATTGCGACATCGCGCTGACGAGCAGGAATTTGATTGACTAAGCGATCGTCAATATACAAATCGCCAGAAGTCGCCGTTTCCAATCCTGCGATCGTTCTTAGAATGGTTGATTTGCCACACCCGGAAGGTCCGACCAGCACCCAGAACTCGCCATCGGGAATTTCAAACGTAATGTCCCTAACCGCCACGGACTGACTGAAGCGTCGAGAAATGCGATCGAGTCGAACGGATGCCATACGCTAAATGCAAAGGAACGCCTAAAGTGAGATCAATCGATCTATCTTAAGCCGCCGCAATTTAATACCATTGTAGTTTAATATGATTATGGTGGTTCGGCGCTAAAATTTTGTCGATTCAATCTTCGATTCTAAATTCGTCACAGGTCTTGATTGTAGAAGATGAAGCGGTCACGCGGACAGCGTTGATTGTGCTGCTCGAATATCAAGGCGCGATCGTGGTTTCAGCAGGGTCGATTCAAGGAGGAATTCGGGCGATCGAGTCTGGATTTCAGCCTGATGTGTTGGTGAGCAATATTCGGCTTCCGGATGGCAACGGGGCGCGAGTCTTAGAGGCAGTGCGGCGGCAAGATGCAGAATTGGGACGACGGACGATCGCGATCGCGCTTACGGGAGAAGCGATCGAAATGATTCGGGTTGATCCAGAGTCGGCGGGTTTTCAGGTCTATTTGTCAAAGCCTTACGATTCGGGGCTTTTGTTGAATACGATCGTGCGGCTGATGAGCAATTGAATCAGAGATGGTAGAGTTGCGACTGAAGATTTTTTAGAGCTATGTCGCAATACATCTTAAGGCGGCTTTTGGGGTTGGTTCCGGTGCTATTTGGCATTACGTTGGCAGTGTTTTTATTGTTGCGATCGATTCCCGGTGATCCGGCGATCGTGCTTGCCGGAGAACGGGCAACTCCAGAGCAAATTGCAGCATTGCGAACGCAATTAGGACTCGATCGATCGCCGTTTGTTCAGTACTTTACCTTTGTCGGAAATCTATTGCAGCTTCAGTTCGGCAATAGTATTTTGAGCGGAATTCCGGTGATTGATGAGATTCGATCGCGGTGGGCGGCAACGTTTGAATTGGCGGTCGCAGCGATTATGGTCGCGGTTATCATCGGCATTCCAGCGGGTGTGATTGCAGCCGTGCAGAAAAATCGCTGGCAAGATCAAGTGACGATCGCGGGTTCATTACTGGGCGTTTCGCTGCCAGTGTATTGGTTGGGATTGTTGCTGATTTACTTGTTTTCGATCACGCTGAAATGGTTGCCTCCTAGCGGCAGAATAAGCGTTGCAACAGGGTTCGACTTTCAGCCGATGACTGGATTTTATGTGTTAGATACGGTACTGAGGCTCAATTTTCCAGCATTTTTAGATGTGATTGCCCATTTAATCCTTCCAGCGCTGACTTTAGGCACGATTCCGCTAGCGATTGTCGCCAGAATTACCCGCAGTGCCATGTTAGATGTGTTGAACCAAGATTATATTCGGACAGCGAAGGCGAAAGGATTGTCTGATTATTTGGTGATTGTGCGTCATGCGTTGAAAAATGCGCTGTTGCCGATTAACACAACGATCGGGCTGCAATTTGGCACATTGCTCAGTGGGGCAGTGCTCACAGAAACGATCTTTTCATGGTCGGGAATTGGTTCTTGGATTTATGAGGGCATTTTGGCGCGAGATTATCCAGTGGTTCAAGGCGGTGTAATGTTCGTGGCGATCGTATTCGTGTTCGTCAATTTATTGGTTGACCTATCCTATGCGATCGTTGATCCGAGAGTGCGGTATGAATAGTGTGCTTCAAACTCGCTCCGTCCGGCGGTTCTGGCAATCGACTTCTGGCAGAATTGGCTTATTCTTAACGGTTGCACTGTTGGCGATCGCGCTACTTGCTCCAATTTTGCGACCCGATGCACTGGCGATCGCTCCTAATTTTATTGCTCGATTGCAGCCTCCTAGCTTGACCCATTCGCTCGGAACCGATGGATTAGGACGCGACTTCCTCACGCTAATTTGGTATGGAATTCGGACATCCTTGCTGATTAGTCTGATTTCCGTGGGAGTGGGAGCAACGATCGGGCTAATTCTGGGTTTAGTTGCAGGCTATTTTCGCGGCTTGCTCGATCTGGTGATCAGTTGGATTGCAGATATTTTGCTGGCGTTTC
>DATJEM010000121.1:0-2397 GCA_035496615.1 Leptolyngbya sp. | reverse complement strand
AAACGAGTACAGAAATCGAAATTCCGCCCGGACTGTCAGTAATTCACCTCGGCAAACCCAACGATCGGATTCCGCCCGATATTGATGTTTCCGGCTTTCCCAATGCCGAAGTCGTGTCGCGGATTCATGCCGACATTCGGGTTGAAGCAGATGCCTATTACATTGAAGATGTCGGTAGCTCAAACGGAACTTACATCAACAATTCGCCCTTGCCCATGGGCAATCGGCATCGACTGAGAGCAGGCGATCGAATTTCACTCGGCAAAGGCGACAAAGTTTCGTTTCTATTTCAGATCTAGCGCTTATTTTGTTTTGGGCAAAATGAGAAGGTTTTGTGGGGTTCCGCAAAGATGGGAGAATGGGGTAAATCTATTATTCGATCGCACTATCTATCATGGCTGAAATCCAATTTTCCAAAGGTATTACTGAAGAAGTGATTCCTGATGTTCGCCTAACGCGCGCCAAAGACGGAACCAACGGAACTGCAACGTTCATCTTCGACAAACCCAAAGCGCTTGAAGCTGAGAACACCGATAGCATCACCGGAATGTACATGATCGACGAAGAAGGCGAGATCTCTACCCGTGATGTCAGCGCCAAATTTATCAACGGGCAGCCTGCAACTCTTGAAGCGCTCTACGTGATGAAGTCGGTCGAAGATTGGGATCGCTTTATGCGATTTATGGATCGCTACGCCGAATCAAACGATTTGGGCTTTACCAAGTCATAATGTCCGCTCAACCGCACCCTGATGAACACGGGATCACAGTGAGTTGCGCTGTGATCACCGTGAGCGACACTCGCACGATCGACACCGATCGGAGTGGGCAATTGATTCAGCAGCTTTTAGCCGCATCGGGTCACACGATCGCTCATTATGCGATTGTGCCCGATGAACCGGAGCGTATTCGATCGCAGCTTACTAATTTAGCCCACATTGATGCAGTCATTCTCAATGGCGGAACTGGGATCGCGCCGAGAGATACAACGTATGACGCGATCGAGCAACTGCTTGAAAAAACGCTGCCGGGATTTGGGGAGATTTTCCGCTTTCTAAGCTATGCCGAGATTGGCTCAAGAGCGATCGCATCAAGAGCGATCGCAGGCGTTTACTCAGGAATGCTAGTTTTTTCGCTTCCTGGCTCATCGAATGCGGTAAAACTCGCGATCGAACAATTGATCCTGCCAGAATTGGGACATCTCGTGACCCAACTGCGATCGAAAAAACATTGAAGCGACGAGTCTAAGATCGTATACTAGGAAAGTTGTTTTAAAGCTTTCGAGTCAAACGAGGAACTTTCAATGTCGCGATATCGAGGACCCCGCCTCAGAATTACCCGTCGTCTGGGAGACCTACCCGGACTCACCCGCAAATCCGCAAGACGCGCTTATCCCCCTGGACAACATGGACAAGCCCGCAAAAAACGCTCAGAATACGCCGTCCGCCTAGAAGAAAAGCAAAAATTGCGGTTCAACTATGGAGTCAGCGAAAAACAGTTGCTTCGCTATGTGCGAAAAGCACGTCGGGCAGCAGGTTCGACCGGACAGGTACTCCTGCAATTTTTGGAAATGCGCTTAGACAATACCGTGTTTCGGTTGGGCATGGCTCCAACGATTCCGGGCGCACGTCAGTTGGTCAATCATGGTCACGTTACGGTCAACGGCAAAGTGGTAGATATTGCAAGCTACAACTGTCGCCCAGGGGATGTAGTCTCAGTCCGCGATCGCGACCGTTCGCGCAAACTGGTCGAAGCCAATCTGCAATATCCCGGTTTGTCTAACTTGCCCAGTCATTTGGAATTCGATAAAAACAAAATGACCGGAAAAGTCAACAGTTTGATCGATCGAGAATGGGTCGCTCTGCAAATCAATGAGCTACTGGTCGTTGAGTACTACTCACGTCAGGCATAAGGTTTTTTCCGAAATCGATATTCTCCGCGGCAATTGAATATCTTCGATCGCCTCCCTCGTCCCGTCAACGTGGGGGGCTTTGTTTTTGTTAATCAATCTTGTTAATCAATCTTGTCTTTGTTGATCAACATCGTCTTCGTTTTGGTGTAAACCGTAGTAAACTCGTACCAAAAATACCACCGCATCAATCACGGTAAGGTAGACTTCTGCCAACTGTGGAAAGATCTGTTTAAAACCACCAAACATCGTGCGACATATGCAAGATTTTGAAGTTGAACCCTCAACGCTGTCCCAGCTATTGCTTCCGCTTGAAGTGACAAAATTAAAGGAAGTGACAAAATCAAAGCGCAGTGGTGCAGACATCAATCAACTTCGACCTGAAGATCGTGCGGCACATGATTGGTATCGCTTTGTGCTTTCTTACCCACCTCATCTCGTTCGAGAATACTTACAGAAATTCCGGATCGAATCAGATCATCGTGTTCT
>DATJEM010000120.1:0-7174 GCA_035496615.1 Leptolyngbya sp. | reverse complement strand
CTCGCGATCGCACTCCTGCCGACGATCCTGACGTTTCTGCTCCGGCATCGGCTAGAACTTCAGGCTCAAGAGCGATTGCAAGCTGCGATGGCAGCGGCAGAACGGCGACAGTTTCAACAGTTGCTGCGCTTGCCCGCTGATTATCAATATGTCGAAGGTGTCGGTGCCGTGATTGGCGATTTTACCTGTGTGTATAATGCCCGATCGCCCCATATCCGCTGCGCCATCAATCCATCAGGTCCTTGTGAAACTTGTCGATCGTATGAGTCAAAATACTAGTCCGCTGCCTACGCCCCATAGTGGTTATCACTGGAATCGGATTCCGCGCCGATTTTTTGAAGGGTGGTACTACCGCGTGACGCTCCCCGAAATTGGGCAAACCTTTGCGTTTATGTATTCGATCGAAGATCCTCAAGGCGGTCAACCCACGAGCGGCGGCACGGCTCAGATTCTAGGGATCAACGATGAATCTCTCTGCCGCACTTTTCCCAACCTCGATCGCTTTTGGGCAGCCCCCGATCAGCTTGCTCTCGGACATTGGCAACAACTGGGCACGCCACAGCTTCTAGATCCGAAGGCGTTCGATCGCACCGTTTCGGAAGGTTATCAAGCCACCGCAACCTGGCATCAAGGACGACTGAAAGAACCGAACGGCAGCACCGCAGATTGGCAATATTCGATCGAACCTGTGTATGGCTGGGGCGATCGACAATCGACCGCAAGCTGGCTTTCGTCGCTTCAGATTTTTGAACCCGGTTGGCAAATTCTGATGGCACACGGTCACGCAACCGGCTATATCAACTGGAATGGAAAAGAATATAAGTTTGTTAATGCTCCTGCCTATAGCGAAAAGAATTGGGGCGGCGCATTTCCCAGCAAATGGTTTTGGTTAAATTGCAACGCCTTCGATCGCGAACCGGACTTGGCGCTGACCGCAGGCGGAGGACGGCGAGGCGTTTTGTGGTGGATGGAATCTGTGGCAATGGTGGGCATTCACCATCGAGGGCAGTTCTACGAGTTTGCACCGTGGAATGCAGAAGTGAACTGGGTGATTCGTCCGTGGGGATACTGGCGGATGGATGCTCGCAACCGTGATTATCGGGTTGCGGTGACGGGAACGACAGATCTACCTGGAACCCCCTTACGCGCTCCGACGATCGATGGCATGCAGTTCGTCTGCCGCGATACGATGCGGGGAAGCGTCACCGTAGAACTTTGGGATAAAGCTGAACGGCTGATTGTGTCTGCAACGAGCGATTTGTGTGGATTAGAAACCGGGGGCGCACCGTGGGACGAGACTTGGGCGGCAGGATGCGGACAAGTTGGGTGAAGTTTTGATTAAGCAACCGTAATCTAACGGAAACACTCTCAGCAGATTTGCAGGAAAATACGAGGATGATCAAGATTATTTGTGATTAAATGACCCTAGCTTGTCTGCACAATTTCCGCAGTTTCGTTACAAACGATACGAAGGAGTTGAAACAAGTTCGCGTCTGCCCCCCGCTCTTCACACACAAGGAGAAATGAATGAGGCAATTCTGGAGGTCACTGATTACACGATCGCACTTCACCTTAAAACGGTTTCTCGTGATTGTCGGTCTCGGCTTTATCGGCGCGATCGCGCTGTCTTGGGGTCAACATGGACTCCTAGCGCTTGAAGCGAATCTACAAGCTACCGGAAGGAGTTGGCAAGGTGCATCTTTCCCAGTAGAGAATTTTCAGGGGTACACTTCGCCCTTTGGGTATCGGCTGTCACCGGATGGCTCTTACAGTCGAGAATTTCATCGCGGCTTAGATATGGCAGCCCCAGAAGGGAGCTATATTCGCAGTTGGTGGACAGGGAAAGTTGTCGAAGTTTCAGACAATAGCGCCTGCGGCACCTCAGTGATCGTGCAATCGGGAGACTGGGAGCATATTTACTGCCATATGCAAGGGTCGGCAGGTCGCGACAGTCAAGGGAAATTTATTCGATCGGGCGATGTCAAAATCTACGAAAATCAGATGATCATGGCGGGTTCGCGGATCGGTCACGTTGGCATGACGGGACGCACAACCGGCCCTCACTTGCATTGGGGATTGAAATATTCAAGCCAGTGGGTTGATCCAGCGCTGGTACTCCGGGCAATGTACGCGGAACAGGGAAATGGGCAACCCGTATCGAGCCGCCCAGAATAAAGCCTAAATTAGTTCGCTGCTTTGAGTTCATCGATCAACTGCTCTAGTTGGTCGATGTTGGCTTTATAGACTTCGCTGCAAAAATGACAGGTTGCTTCCGCGCCTTTGTCCGTTTCGATCATGTCTCGGATTTCGGTTTCTCCCAGGAGTTTTAATGCGCCCATGACGCGATCGAACGAACATCCACAGTGAAATCGCACAAGCTGCGTTTCTGGGAAAATTTCTAGCCCAACATCACCCAGCAATTCTTCAAAAATCATTGGCAATGTTTTACCCGCTTGCAACAAAGGTGTGAATCCTTGCAGGCTAGACAAGCGCGATTCTAACAGCGCCACAAGCTCAGGATTTTCCGCTGCTTTCGGCAAGATTTGAATCAATAGTCCGCCAGCGGCTTGGACTCCATTGGCATCGACAAATACGCCCAAAGAGAGCGCAGAGGGCGTTTGTTCGGAGCTTGCGAGGTAATGGGTAATGTCATCGCCAATTTCGCCCGAAACGAGTTCTACAGTGCTGGAATAAGGATAGCCATATCCAATGTCTCTAACAACGTAAACATAGCCCTCGTTGCCGACTGCACCGCCAACATCAAGCTTTCCTTTGTCATTGGGGGGAAGTTCGACTTCTGGACAATCGACGTAGCCGCGCACCGTTCCATCTGTGCCTGCATCCGCCATCAGTCCGCCCATCGGCCCATTGCCCCGAATGCGAATGTTCACTCGTGATTCCGATCGCTTCATATTTGATGCCAGCAATAAGCCTGCCGACATGGTTCTACCGAGGGCGGCAGTGGCGACATACGACAAATTGTGGCGCTGTCTTGCTTCTTCGCTGAGGCGGGTAGTGATTACCCCGACTGCTCGAATTCCACCGTCTGCGGCAGTTGCCCGGACTAACTGATCAGCCATGAAAAACCTTTTCGTTCCAATTTTGATACGCTTTTGTTAATTGTAACGATTCTTGTAGTAGAGCGACGGTTTAACTGGCGCGATGAAAGAACTGTTGCAACCGGAGTTGCGATCGAGCAAACTCTAAACCTTGCTAGGGTCGATCGTCTGAGAGTTGCCCAGCCCGTCGCCTATCTCCTGGCAGATCGACGAGGGTTACTAGAGGATTTTCGACCAGCGCAACGATATCGTATTCTTGAATAATCGTATTTTTGAATAATAGTCATAGGTATCTTCAGCGATCGACAGCATCAGCAGTCGCAAGTCTTGGAAAGTCTTCGTCAGTCAAAGCGTTCTACCGATTGCTATCCTAAATAAGCCACTTTAGCAGCCCTTCGATCGTTGACTCAGAATCCCCGCCAGCTCGCTTTTTTCGCACTCCGGGCAATCCAAAAAGGAGCCTTTGCCGATGTTGCCGTTGACCAAGCTTTGCATCGATCGGATGCGAATGTCCTCGATCGACGATTGTTCACCGAATTAGTGTATGGAACCATCCGCCGCCAGCGAACGTTAAACGCATTGATTGATCAGTTCGCCAAGCAAAAAGATCAGCCGCCTGATTTGCGCTTAGTGTTGCAGCTTGGACTGTATCAATTGCGCTATCTCGACCATATTCCTGCTTCAGCCGCAGTCGATACCAGCGTTGAACTGGCAAAGCAAAATAAATTAGCCGGATTAACGGGCGTTGTGAATGGCATATTGCGGCAGTATCTGCGATCGCAAGCCATCCTCAAAGCCGATCCGCTGCAATTACCAGAAGATGCGATCGCTCGAATTGGCATATTGCATAGCTATCCTGATTGGATTGTGCAAACCTGGTGGGATCAGTTTGGAACTGAGAATACCGAAAAGCTGTGTGAATGGATGAATCGATCGCCGCAGATTGACTTGCGGATCAATACGCTGAAAACGAACATTGATCAAGTTGAGTCAGCGATGAAGGCTCAGAATATATCGGTCGATCGAATTCCAAATGTCCCCAATGCTCTGAGATTGGCTTCTAGCTCCGGTGCTATTCAAAACTTACCCGGTTACACCGAGGGATGGTGGATCGTTCAAGATAGTAGCGCTCAGTTAGTCAGCTATCTCGTTGATCCGCAGCCGGGAGAAACCATTGCAGATGCTTGCGCCGCGCCAGGAGGCAAAGCGATGCACCTAGCAGAATTGATGCAAGATCAAGGCACCGTTTGGGCGATCGATAAAACTGCCTCTCGATTGAAAAAACTTCAGCAAAATCTCGATCGTTTATCTCTAAGTTCAATTCAAATCCTTACGGCAGATAGTCGCAATGTTCCACAGCTAAAAGGACAGTGCGATCGGGTCTTGGTTGATGCACCGTGTTCTGGACTGGGAACGTTAAATCGTCATGCCGATGCCCGTTGGCGACAAACTCCCCAAAGCGCGATCGAACTTGCCCAACTCCAACAAGATATTCTCACAGAAGCTGCATATTGGGTCAAACCGCAAGGTGTATTAGTTTACTCAACCTGTACCTTGAATCCGGTTGAGAATGAAGCCGTCATTGAAACATTTTTAAACCATCATGCTAACTGGTCAATCGAGCCATTTCTGCCACTTGCTGATTTCGCAAATTCAAAAGGCTGGATCAAAGTTCTACCGTACTGTCACAATATGGACGGATTCTTTATGGTCAAACTCAAATATGGATGACACCAAAACGCTCGTTAAGATTCTGATTGGAGTGGCTTGGCTAGATGGCAAAATCCAGCCCGAAGAGCGATCGTATCTCCAGCGAATTGCCAAAGAAAAAGGACTGGAAAGCGATCGAGAGATTCAGCCGATTTTATACGAATTGCGATCGGTCAAACCTGAAGAATGTTACCAGTGGGTACAACATTATTTAGGCGAATTTCCAACCCCCAAAAGATGCCATCAACTGATCGATGCGGTTAGTGAATTGATGTATGTGGATAGTTCGATCGATACCGAAGAAGCAAAGCTGTTAACTCGTCTTCAAGTCCTCGAATCCGAACCGGCTCCCACGCTGCATACCAAAGCTGTTGCTGTGATCCGCAAGCTCTATCAGCGTGGCGTTGCCAAAATCGAGAGACTCTGAACCGAAGTCCAAAGCCTCAACGAGGGCATTAAACACCAGGAGTTTCTTCTTTTTCGACTTCAGGCACGATGTCGGGGCGCTCTTTATCTTCCCAACCGACAGGGCGCTTTGAGTTGTACCACGCGATCGAACCAATACTGACAGCGGCAATAAAACCAGCGACATAAACAGCAGTAAACGAGGTCGGAAACTGCATTCCGGGCTTGGTCGCGACTTCTAATAGAAAGTTCATGTAAAACGCTCCTGCGAATTTTTTACTGTGACTAGATTATCAGGTCATCACCCCCAGGTCATCTTTCGGCAGTTCGATTCTTGCGGCGAAAGTGGGTAATTCTCCCTAGTTCCCAGGGGGAGGAAGCGGATCAGAAGGAGGAAGGGGATCAGCGGCTGGAGCCGGAGCCGCTGCGGGTTCTGGCGGCGGTTCCGGCTGCCGGGGTTCCTCAGCACGCGGTTCAGAGCGGCGAGCGGGTTCAGAATCAGCAGGTTCGGAGTAGCGCGGTTGGGAATAGGCAGGTTCGGGGGCGGGTTCGGAGTAGCGGCGACGCGGCGGCTCTTCTGGGGAATCAGAACCTTGACCCAGCGACCGAACTCGATTCGGCTTCACGGGTTGCGCTTTGATCGTGCCTTTGCGGTCTTCAATGTTGTCTGGAATCTCAGCAAACTTTTGCACGGGCATTCCTTTCGCCGCTTCTTTCATGAATTCATGCCAGGTGTAAGCGGCGGTGCCACTGCTCCCCCAAGTCGGTGAATTATCATCGTTGCCTAGCCAAACTCCGGTGACGAGCTGAGGCACATAGCCGATAAACCACAAATCACGCGCATTCTCAGAGGTTCCGGTCTTTCCGGCGACGGGTCGATCGAGTTGTGCCGCTTGTCCAGTCCCATCCGAAACAACCCCCCGCATCATCCAGGTGGTAATCGCGGTTGTATCCGCATCTAAAACGCGCTTCGGCTTGAAGTCGGCATCATACAAAACCTTGCCTTTGCGATCGATCACGCGGCGAATCGCGTGAGGTGCAACGTAGTTCCCTTGATCCGCAAGCACCCCGTAGGCACTGGTTAGCTCTAAGGGATTGACTTCGTAAGCCCCCAGCGCCAGCGCATAGGTCGGCTCCATTTTAGATTTGATCCCCATGCTTTCGGCAAGCTTGATCACGGGCTGAAATCCGACATCCATCAGCACTTTCACCGCGACGACATTCACCGACTTTGTGAGCGCAGTTCGCATACTCACCCAGCCAGAATACTTATTGCTGTAGTTCTTCGGCTGATAGCCATCCACCACAAACCGTTCATCCAGGTACGATCGATTCGGCGAAAATCCGGCTCCGATCGCGGTCGCATATACAAAAGGTTTAAAAGTTGATCCGGGTTGCCGTTGCGCTTGAGTCGCTCGGTTAAACTGGCTATCTTTGTAAAAATCGTAGCCGCCGACCATTGAGCGAATTTCACCGTTGCGCGGATCGATCGCGACTAAAGCGGCTTGTTTGAAGCCTTCTGCATTGCCGTCGATCGTAATGGCGTTTCTGATCGACTTTTCAGCCGCTTCTTGCCACTTCGCATTGAGTGTCGTTTCAACCGTTACGCCCCCAGCGGTCAGCGCTGCTTTGGGAACGAGATGTTCAAGCTGCTGCTGCACATAATAGGTAAAGTACGGTGAAGCGCTTTGAATATTTTTTGGCATACTCGGCTTCACAGCGAGTTTTTCAGCCTGCGCCGCTTGCGATTCGGCTTCGGTAATATATCCTGCGACAACCATTTTATCCAAGACTGTATTGCGTCGCTCTTGCGCCTTTGCCAGACTCACCAATGGAGAATACAAACTTGGAGCGGGAGGCAGTCCGGCGATCGTTGCCATTTCTCCCAGCGTCAACTGATCCACTGATTTACTGAAATAAATCCAGGCGGCATCTCCGACTCCATAAGCATTCGAGCCAAGATAAACGAAGTTGAGATACTTTTCGAGAATCTGCTGCTT
>DATJEM010000119.1:0-5408 GCA_035496615.1 Leptolyngbya sp. | reverse complement strand
ACCAAGCTTTATGGTGCAGCCCTCCTACGGCTGCGGGAACGGGACTTTGAACAAGTGATTCACAAAGATGGAATTTCGCCAGAGTGGGAAGTCAAATATGCAGAGTTTGAACCCTATTATGCTCAGGCAGAAAAGCTTTATGATGTCCACGGCAAGCGCGGCAGCGATCCCACCGAACCGCCTGCAAGCGGCGAGTTTCCCTATCCTCCGGTGAGTCATGAACCGGATATGCAAACGATCGCAGATGGGATTCGTGAGCTAGGGTACAATCCGTTTCATTTGCCGCTAGGATTGAAGCTCAATGAGCAAGACCGCTCTGCAAGTCCTTGTATTCGCTGCAATACGTTTGATGGCTATCCTTGCTTGGTGGGCGCAAAAGCAGATGCCGAAGTCAATGCCATTCGTCCGGCGCGAGAACATCATTCTAATGTCACTTTGCTAACCGAGGCGAAAGTTGTTCGGCTGCAAACGAGCGCCTCTGGGCGGGAAATTACTTCGGTTGATGCTGAAATTAACGGAGAACTGCATTCTTTTGCAGCCGATATTGTTGTTTCTGCCTGTGGCGCGGTCAACTCTGCGGTGCTATTGCTAAAATCTGCAAACGACAAGCATCCGAACGGACTTGCAAACAGTTCTGATCAAGTCGGTCGTCACTTCATGAAGCACGTAGAGACTGCGCTACTTGCATTGGGGCTTAAGCCGAATCACGCGAATTTTCAAAAGACGATCGCCGTGAATGACTTCTACTGGGGCGAACCCGATTTTCCCTATCCGATGGGCATGGTGCAAAACACCGGAAACGTTCTCGCAGATATGATTCCCGCCGAAGCCCCATCGCTTCTTGCGCCTTATGCAAAGCTGATTCCGGAGTTTGGGCTAGAGTGGCTCGCCGATCGAGCGGTCGGATGGTGGCTGCAAACCGAGGATCTGCCTGATCCGAACAATCGAGTCCGGGTTGAAGGGGACAAAATCTATTTGGACTATGCCTTGAATAATACGGAAGCTGCTGAACGCTTAGTGCATCGTTGGACTTCTGTATTAAAATCGATTAAGCAAGAAGCTCAACACGTTGTTCCGTTTAGCATTTATCCACGGAGCCATCAGCCGATTCAAGCGACTGCTCATCAATGTGGAACCTGCCGTTTTGGTTCTGATCCACAAGCTTCTGTGCTTGACTTGAACTGTCGAACTCACGATGTCGATAATCTTTATGTGGTTGACGGTAGCTTTTTTCCCTCTAACTCTGGTGTGAATCCCACTTTGACCATTATTGCGAACTCACTGCGAGTTGGAGACCATCTGATCGATCGCTTAAAGTAGCAGCTTAATGAGATAGGGAGGCAAAACGATGGAAAACCAGCACTCACATTCTTCGGATACACCCAACCATGACCCTGAACAACCGCTAGAAACACCGAATCACGAACATTCACAGGCTTTGGATGCTCCCCACGCCAAGCAATCCACCCCTGCGACTGATTCGGTTGTCACCGGGCTGGGGACGATCGCGGGCGGGGTCGTCGGCGCGGCTTTGGGTCATGCAGTGAATGAGAAGGTCGGGACTGCGATCGGCGGGGTCGTGGGCGCGATCGCGGGTGGTGTTGCGGCACATCAAGCGGCTGATTTTGCGGGAACCGTGATCAAAGAGGTACAGCCAACGGTCGGGCTAGGCTTAGGGGCGGATCAAAAGCCGATCGAACTGCCGAAATCTTATACCTGGGAAGAACTGCAAGCGTTATCGAAGCCGCAAGGCGGGCAGCATCAAGCTGGATGACCAAATTTGCTCGTTTCTGCAAATCAGCTTTTCTCAGGGTGAGTTGACAGCGTAAAGACTCTTGAGCTACATTACGACCAGCTAGTCATATGACCGACTGGTCTATCCGGTTGTTGCTCGTTATGCCGACTCAGACCTTCTTCAATCTGCCCGATCTAAAACGCCAAGTTCTTGTTGATTTGTCGATCGCAGAATTTGCCAATCACGACTACGACAATGCTTCAATTTCCAATGTTGTGAAGCAGGCGAAGATCGCCAAAGGCAGCTTTTATCAATACTTCGAGGACAAAAAAGATCTGTATTTGTACCTGGTTGATTTCGCAAATCAGCAGAAGTTCAATTTTCTAGAGCAGACTCGCCCTGCAGGCTCAGAAATTGGCTTCTTTGCTCATTTGCGCTGGCTGTTTGGCGAAAGTACTCAATTCAATCTCTCTCATCCCGCCTTGAGCCAAATCATCAATCGCGCTGTGTATGGCGAAATTCCCTTTCGGGACGAAGTATTAGAGCGAATTCAAAACGCCTCTGTCCTCTACCTTCGTCGTTTGGTAGAGCAAGGAATCGATCGAGGAGATCTCAACTCTCGGATCAATCCGGATCTCGCAACTTTTGTGACGACCACGCTCGCAGACGGACTTAGATACTTCATTCCTCAGCGGTTAGCACTTGATGCCAATCAACTGACTCAAACGAGATCGCCCGCGATCGATCTCCAATCGATCGAGCAAATTTTCGATGATTTAGTGCATGTTCTAGAACACGGAATGGGAAATTCGTCGAAGCTTTGATCCTCAATTGAAAATAGGCTGCAATAGATCACTCGATCACTTGCCCAAGTCACTTGATTAAAAGAATCAATCACTTGACTAGAGAAATACTTTTTTCGATTAGGAGAACGATAATCTATGGAATGATCTATCTATAATTGGTTGCAGTGCTTCCACTCTCCTTGCCCCATGACAACTCGATTGACAACTCGATCGCGCTCAGTCCTCTCCAATCTTATTCAACGTATTCGACAGCGCTTAGGACTGACGCTAGGCGATCGAGACTCATCTTCGCAGCGGATTTTTGATGTGCTTGAGAGTGTTTCAGACGCGTTTTTTTCACTCGATCAAGATTGGCGATTTACCTACGTCAACTCTGAAGCCACCCGCGTCTTGAATCGATCGAAGACCGAACTGCTCGGCACAACCATTTGGGAAAGCTTCCCTGAAGCCGTCGGTAGTGCGTTTGAACGAAAATATCGGTGTGCAATCCGAGAGCAGAGAACGATCAGCTTTGAGGCATTTTATCCACCCCTAGAGGCTTGGTTCTCAGTTCGAGCTTATCCGATCGACTCCGGACTTGCCGTTTATTTTCAGGATGTCACCAAAGCCAAGCGCCAGGATATCGAGCGTCAAGAAGCCGCCGCAGCCTTGAGCCGCTCGGAAAATCGCTATCGATCGCTGTTTAATTCGATCGATGAAGGATTTTGTGTGATTGAAGCGCTGTTTGATGCAACAGGCAAAGCGATCGATTATCGATTCATCGAAACCAATCCGGTGTTTGAGCAACAAACCGGATTCAAACAGGCACTCGGCAAAACTATCCGAGAACTTGTGCCGGACATCGAACCCTACTGGTACGAGAACTATGGCGAAGTTGCTCTGACGGGAGAGCCGATTCGCTTTGAGAATGCTGCCGAACCGATGAATCGATGGTTTGATGTCTATGCTTTCCGCATCGAAGAGCCAGAAAAGCGTAGAGTTGCCGTTCTGTTTCGGGATATTACCGATCGCAAGCGCACCGAAGAAGAACTGCGCCAAAAGAACGCCATTCTCAGTGTGATTAATGAAGCTTCTCCGCTGCCGATTTTTGTCAAAGACCGAGCCGGACGCATCATTTACGCCAATCCTGCCACACTGAAAGTTCTCGACAAATCCGAATCTGAAGTGATTGGATTTCGCGATCGAGAGATCTATCCAGCTTCAGTACTCGGCGAAGCGGTGACAGAGAACGATCTGCGAATTATAGAAACCGGAAAACCGGAAGTGATCGAAGAATCACCCGACGGAATTCGCACATTTTTAAGCACAAAGTCCCCTTACCGCGACGGGAACGGAAAGATTATCGGACTCGTGGGCGTTTCAAATGACATCACAGAGCGAGTCCAGTTTGAGCGCGATCGCGAACGACTTCTACAACAAGAACAAATTGCCCGCGAAGAAGCAGAACGCGCCAACCGACTCAAAGACGAATTTCTCGCCGTACTTTCGCACGAACTGCGAACCCCGCTCAATCCCATTTTGGGTTGGACAAAACTCCTACAAAGCAAACGCTTAGATCCGACGAAAACGGCTGAAGCACTCCAGACGATCGAGCGCAACGCCAAACTGCAATCCCAACTGATCGAAGATCTGCTCGACATTTCCCGCATCATGCGCGGCAAGATCGTCCTGAAAGCCGCCGCCGCAAATCTTGCCTCGGTGATTTCTGCGGCTTCCGAAACCGTTCGCCTCGCTGCCGAAGCCAAACAGATCCATCTTGAACTGAACGAGCCTCCGACTCCTGCTTTCGTGTTCGGAGATGCGGGACGATTGCAGCAAGTCTTCTGGAATTTGCTCTCAAATGCAGTGAAGTTCACCCCCGAACAAGGACGAATCTCGATTCATGTCTCGCAAGTGGCGCATTCTGTTCAAGTCCAAGTGACCGATACGGGTAAAGGAATTAGCCCTGCATTTTTGCCGTATTTGTTTGAGTATTTTCGCCAAGAAGACGGTTCGATCACCCGGACATTTGGTGGGCTGGGATTGGGGCTTGCGATCGCCCGTCAAATTGTTGAACTCCACGGCGGCAAAATTTCAGCCGCAAGCGCTGGAGAACATCAAGGCGCAACGTTTACCGTTCAGATGCCGCTGTTCCGACCCGATCCGGCTGAACTGCCATCGCCTCCGGCTCCTTCGCTTTCGAGTGACTCATCCCTGTCTGGAATTCGAGTCCTTGTAGTGGACGATGACTCAGACACGCGAGATTTTTTGACGTTCCTGCTGGAAATGCACGGCGCGATCGTCACCTCGGTTGATTCCGCCCTCGAAGCGATTCAATCGATCGAACAGTCCTCCCCCGACATTCTTTTAAGCGATATTGGTATGCCCGAAATGGACGGCTATGCCTTGATGGAAGCGATTCGCCATTCAAAACATCGCTCGATTCCTGCGATCGCGCTGACCGCCTATGCAAGCGAGTTCGATCGGACTCAAGCCCTCGCTGCCGGATTTCAGCACCATATTACGAAACCGATCGATTCTGATGCGGTGATTGCGATCATGCTGGAACTGGTGCGACAGCAAGATTCGTAGGTTGATTTTCTTGAGGCAAGCTCTCAACTTAGACAAAGTGCCTGCATTGCCCCGATCGGCTGTTTACCGGGCATTCCCAATCCAAATCCCTGTCCCAGTTTCACCCCAATTTCCCGACAAAATTCGATATCTTCTGCGGCTTCTAGTCCTTCAGCCAGAATGAAAATTTCAAATTCCCGGGCAATCTGCACAAAGCTTTTCACAATCACTTGCTTCATCTCAAACCGACTGCACCCATGCACCAACCGCCGATCGAGCTTGATCACGTCCGGACGCAGTTCTGTGCAGTAGTGATC
>DATJEM010000118.1:0-5453 GCA_035496615.1 Leptolyngbya sp. | reverse complement strand
GCTCAACGGCAACCAGCAGGAACCATCACCCATAAAGCCATGTAGCATAATCAAGGGTATTCCTTCTCCGACTTCAGAGTAAGCGGCGGAAACGGTGGTTAAGCTATCAAAGTTAAGCTGGATTTGCAGAAACTGTTTTTGCATTGATCAGGTGTAAACTTTAGCCTTTAATTTAGCGAAATGATCGAACAATGAGCCATCTCAATCAGGGTTGGATTTACGAAGAGCAGGTAGATCAGCCCAATGTAGCGCTACTGGACTATTACACCCAGCATTACACTCATTCGTCTCGGCAAGAATGGGGCGATCGCATTCAGTCTGGTGCGATTTCGATTGATCACATTCCAATCACTGATCCTGAAACACCGCTGCAAAGGGGGCAATTGTTGTCTTACCACCGTTCGCCCTGGATCGAAGCTGATGTTCCGTTTGATATTGCAGTTCTGCACGAAGATCAGCACTTGTTGATGTTACACAAACCTTCTGGGTTGCCAGTACTGCCCGGAGGAGGATTTCTTGAAAATACCTTGTGGGGGTGGCTGCGGCGTGAATATACTGTTCCACCCACTCCAATTCATCGATTGGGGCGGGGAACGTCGGGCGTGATGGTGTTAGCAAAAACTGAGGAAGCGCGATCGCAGTTATCAAGGGATTTGCGCGATCGTAAGCTGCAAAAATGCTATCGTGCCCTAGCCACGGGATCACCGCAATTTGATCAGTTCACGATCACTGATCGAATTGGCAAGGTTGCTTATCCTCAGTTGGGCTATCTGTATGCAGCGACAGAAACGGGAAAAGCAGCGATCAGCCATTGTGTCGTCTTGAAGCGCGATGATCTCTCCGAGACAACATTGCTGGAAGTGACCATTCCGACCGGTAGACCGCATCAGATTCGGATTCATTTAGCCGCAGTTGGACATCCGTTGTGGGGAGATCCATTGTATGGAGTGGGAGGAATTGCCATCGCTCAATCTTCAGTTCCGGGGGATTGTGGCTACTGGCTTCATGCTTACGAAGTCGGTTTAGTGCATCCATTTTTGGGAGATTGGCTGACGGTTCGATCGCAACCGCCTGAACCGTTACGTCTTTCTGGCGAAGCATAAAAGCTGCAACTGGCTCAAAAAATGTATAGATTGATACTGTATAGATTGATATGGATTGAAGCTACTGTTCGTCGATGTCATTCAGCAGCTTTGATTCATTGAGGTCATGATGTTTAGACCTTTGTTCTGATTGTTTCTTTCATTACTTAAAGTGAATTCAATCGATCAGAATCAGCCGCGATCGTTACGATCGGATCGAAGCGTGAGGCGCGATCGCTGGACTACCCTAAGAGAATGAAATTTTTCAGCCGATTTTTTGCCGCAATTTTAGCGGTGTTCTTTATCTCTGGATTTATGACAGTCGCACAAGCAGCAGATATTATGCCTAGCGATAACCTCGTCGTCGAAGGCATTCCCCCGATTCCAGCATCGTTGGCGCAAACGGTCGATCGCTATACTCAGTTTCGATCAGCAGGCTTGGTCAGTTGGCATCCCGAACGACGAGAAATGTTAATTGCGACGCGATTTGGCGATGTGCCCCAAGTGCATCGTGTGGCGTTTCCGCTGGGAAGTCGGCAGCAGATGACATTCTTTGCTGAACCTGTTTATCGAGCGAGCTATCAGCCGACCAAAGGCGATTATTTTGTATTTAGTAAAGACATTGGCGGGAATGAGTTTAGTCAACTTTATCGCTACGATTTTGCCTCTGGAGACACAACCCTCTTAACGGATGGAAAATCGCGAAATAGTGGCGGCGTGTGGTCGAATCGAGGCGATCGAATGATTTATACTTCGACTCGTCGCACGGGACAAGATAATGATTTTTACACAATTGATCCGGCGAATCCGCAGGGCGATCGTCTACTCGCTCAAGTCGAAGGTGGCGGTTGGGGTGGGATGAGTTGGTCGCCTGACGATCGACAATTGTTAGCCATCGAATATGTGTCGGTGAATGAGAGTTATCTTTGGACACTTGACACGAATTCGGGTGAGAAAAAGCTGATTACTCCGAAAGGCGGAAAAGAAAAGATTTCCTATCAAGGTGGTGTGTTTAGTAAAGATGGCAAAGGATTGTATGTTGTGACCGATCGCGGCTCAGAATTCCAACGCCTCGCTTATATCGATCTTGCTACTTCTAAACATACTTATCTAACCAGTCAGATTCCCTGGGATGTGGAAGAATTTGATCTTTCTGAAGATGGTAAATCTTTGGCGTATGTTTCAAACGAAGATGGCATTAGCATTTTACATTTGATTGATACTGCAACGAATCAAGAGAAGTCGTTGCCGAAGCTACCGATCGGGCAAGTCAGCGGAATCAATTGGCATCGGAATAATCAGGATCTTGGATTTACGCTAGTGTCGGCGCGATCGACAGCAGATGCTTATTCGCTGAATGTGGGGACAAATGAGATCGATCGTTGGACAGAAAGCGAAACGGGTGGGTTGAATACTGCGAATTTCGCTGAACCTGAATTAGTGCGATGGAAGAGTTTTGATGGCAAAACAATTTCTGGATTTCTCTATCGTCCGCCTGCAAAGTTTTCAGGCAAGCGCCCGGTCATCATCAACATTCATGGAGGTCCTGAATCGCAGTTTAGACCTAGCTTTTTAGGTCGAAATAACTATTATTTGAATGAGTTGGGAGTTGCGCTGCTATTCCCCAATGTTCGCGGTTCAATGGGCTACGGCAAGACATTTTTGCAGCTTGATAATGGCTTTTTGCGCGAAGATTCGGTTAAAGATATTGGGGCGCTGCTCGATTGGATTTCGACTGAGCCAACGTTGGATAAAGACCGAATTTTGGTGACGGGCGGAAGCTATGGGGGCTATATGTCGTTGGCAGTTGCGACGAATTATAGCGATCGCATTCGGGCTGCGATCGACATTGTTGGAATCTCAAACTTTGTCAGCTTTTTAGAGCGGACTGAAAGCTATCGCCGCGATTTGCGCCGGGTGGAATATGGCGATGAACGGGAGCCAAAAACGCGAGAGTTTCTGACAAAAATTTCGCCTTTGAACAACGCCCAGAACATCAAAAAACCGCTATTTGTGATTCACGGAAAAAATGATCCGCGTGTGCCGTTAAATGAGGCAGAACAGATTGTTAAAACTGTGAAAAACAACGATGTTCCAGTTTGGTATTTGATGGCAAAAGATGAAGGGCACGGTTTTTCAAAGAAGAAAAACGTAGACTTTCAGTTTTATGCGACCGTGATGTATATCAAAGAGACTCTGCTGAAGTAAAAGAATGACTAGCGAGGGACTTTATCAGTTCTGCCGAGCGAACTCTCATGTTTCATGCGAGTGTTTCATGCGAACGAACTGGTCGAGGAGAAATAATTGTCGTTCCGTTTGTTGGAGGAGAAAGCGGAATTCGTGAAGCAGATTACATTGCTGATTTAGCTGGATGGAATCGTCAAACTGGACTCGTAAAGTCTTCAGTTCTTCAACGATTTTTAATTTACCGAATGGGGGAGATCGTTCTCCTGCCGCGGCTTGGGTAAAGCTCGATCGCTGGAATGCTCTCACTTCAGAACAGCAAGAACGAAGGATTCTTTCTAGACTTGCGATAAAAAAGAGTCGATCGATGACCGATCGACTCTTCACTTAGAAGGGAAACGGCGGATTACATCATGCCCATGCCGCCCATGCCGCCCATGCCGCCCATGCCGCCCATGCCGCCCATGCCGCCCATGCCGCCCATATCAGGCGCACCCGCAGCAGACTTCGGTTCGGGCTTCTCAACGACTAATGCTTCAGTGGTGATCACCATCGCTGCGATCGAGCCTGCATCTTGAAGCGCCGATCTCACGACTTTCGCCGGATCAACAATTCCCGCAGCTAACAGATCTTCGTATTGATTTGTAAGTGCGTTGTAGCCTTCGTTGAAGCTCATTTCGCGCACTTTCTCAACCACAACAGAACCTTCAACGCCTGCATTATCAGCAATTTGGCGCAGGGGAGCATCCAGCGATCGCATTACGATGTTGACTCCGATTTGCTCTTCGGCGCTCAAGGTCGATTTTAGGTCTACGAGCTTGCTAGCAAGGTGAATCAACGACACACCACCACCGGGCACAATGCCTTCTGAAACAGCGGCTTTCGTTGCGTTTAGAGCATCTTCAATTCGGAGCTTACGGCTCTTGAGTTCGGTTTCGGTTGCGGCTCCGACTTTGATCACAGCAACGCCGCCTGCAAGTTTGGCGATTCGTTCTGCAATCTTTTCTTTGTCGTAGTCTGAATCACTGCGATCGACTTCTTGACGCAGTTGCGCCACGCGCTTTTTGATGTTCTCGCTGTTGTCAACATCCGACACGATCGTCGTCGTGTCTTTGGTGACGGTAATCTTACGCGCGGTTCCGAGCATTTCTTCCGAAACGGCATCCAGACTTAAACCAATCTCTTCAGAGATCACTTGTCCATCGGTGAGAACTGCGATGTCTTGGAGCATTTGTCTGCGTCGATCGCCAAATCCAGGGGCTTTGATTGCCACTGCATTGAGCACTCCGCGTAAACGGTTCACAACCAGAGTCGCTAATGCTTCGCCTTCGAGATCTTCGGCAATGATTAAAAGCGGTTGACCCGCACGCGCCACTCTTTCTAAAACCGGAACCAATTCTTGAATCGAACTGATTTTCTTGTCGCATAACAAGATCGCGACGTTTTCGTATTCGACAATCAAACGTTCGGTGTCGGTGACGAAATAAGGGGAGAGATACCCGCGATCGATTTGCATCCCTTCAACGGTTTCAAGCTCAGTCGCCAAAGATTTCGATTCTTCAACGGTGATCACGCCATCGCGACCGACTTTATCCATTGCTGCTTGAATCATCTGTCCGACTTCTTCATCGTTGCCTGCTGACACGGTGGCAACTTGAGCGATTTCGTTGCCTTCCACAGGTCGGGCTGCGGCTTGAATTTCGGTGACGAGTTTGGCGATCGCTTTTTCCATCCCACGCCGCAAGCTAATCGGATTCGTGCCTGCTGCAACGTTTTTCAACCCTTCGCGAATCATCGCTTGAGCGAGAACGGTTGCGGTCGTTGTGCCGTCTCCAGCTAAATCTTTCGTTTTGGAAGCAACTTCACGAATCAAAGCTGCGCCAGTATTTTCGAGCGGGTCTTCGAGTTCGATTTCTTTTGCGATCGTTACGCCATCATTGACGATTTGGGGCGCACCGAATTTCTTCTCAAGCAGCACGTTCCGACCGCGTGGACCTAAAGTCACGCGCACAGCATCCGCCAGCGCATTTACGCCGCGCTCTAACGCCTGCCGGGATTCTTCATCAAAGACAACAATCTTCGCCATATGTTTTAGTCACTTAGCCAGTTCTCCACTTAGAAATTTAGCACTCACTGGGGCAGAGTGCTAAAAAGCGGAAGATCGGAAAACCGTATGAAGCTGGATTT
>DATJEM010000117.1:0-3188 GCA_035496615.1 Leptolyngbya sp. | reverse complement strand
CATCTGCTCGATTCAGATTATGAGAAAGCGCTTTATTTGGGACAGTTTTTGAAGCAGAACTATCGGGTTCGGCAGGATGAGGCACGACTGAATCCGGGTGAAGATTTAGTTGAAGCATTCTTGCGAAATCGAGGCGGCGATCGCGATCATTTTTCTACAGCTTTGACGATGATGCTGCGATCGATAGGGATTCCAGCACGATTGGTGGCGGGATATGCACCGGGACAGTTCAATCCGTTCACAGGACTGTATATTGTGCGAAATACGGATGCCTATGCGATGACAGAAGTGCAGATTCCGCGCATGGGATGGTTCACGATCGACCCGATTCCAGGACACGAATTGATTCCGCCTTCGGTAGAGGAATATCAGCCGTTTAGTCTGCTGCAAAGATTCTGGAGTTGGGTCGCAGGCTGGTTGCCCTTGCCCATTACGGCTTGGGTTAGTGAAATCGTGCGAATTTTAGGATCTGCGATCGCTTGGTTTTTCGCTCTATTCACGCAGGGATTAAAAGGATTCTTCACCGCAGTTTTATTGCTGATTGGCTCGTGCTTGCTGGTTTGGCTGACGGGGCAGGGATGGCAGCAGTGGCGGCAATATCGGCGATTGCGAACCCTATTGCCGATGGAGCGGGTGTATCAACAAATGCTCGATCGCTTAGAAAAACAAGGATTTCGCAAGCATTCAGCCGATACCCCTTTGGAATATATGCGACGACTAACGCGATCGCATCAGGGCGAACGGGAAAGCGCGATCGAGGAAATTTCTCAAGCGTATGTCAGATGGCGCTACGGGCGAAAAGCCCCTGAAATTCAGGAGCTTCGCAAAAAATTAAAGGTCTTGAAACTAGCGCGATCGCGGCGATGATAGATTTCGCAACTTGCTCTAAGTCCTAATCTTCCTCAAAGTACTCTGGTGTGAACGATCCATGCAGCCCATAGGGGACGTGATGCGTTAGATGCAGCCTTGCAACAATCCTCATCTCTTTGGCATCCACAATCACAACATCAGAACGATCGCGCTCGGTATTGAACACTGTTGCAATCAGCCACCCGTCATCTTCTTCGCCCTGCAATTCGGTATAGAGTCCTGCATCTGAAGCCTGCCCGCGTGGCACAAATACAGGCTCACTGACATAACCATTCGGGGCAAAGCTGCAAAGCTGCCGCGCTCCCGTTTCTACATCGACTTTGAGCATGGCTTGATGGGGAGCATTTCCAGTTTCAGCATGAGCCGCCGCCATATAGATATAGCGATGTTGCCGTCCAGCTTTCGCAGGATGCACAAAAGGAAATTCACAGCAGCGGGATTCGAGCATTTCTCGATCGACCTTTCCCGTTGCTAAGTTCATCCGAAATCGCCAGAGTTGCCCTGGTGCAAGCGCATCGAACTCAGTTTCTCGATAGTCTGCTCCCGGCTCTACCTCTGGCAGATTGTCGTAGCAAACGGAATCGATCACAATGCCGCCCTCCTGCTCGAAAGCATTGGCATGATGGAAGACAAAGCCTGAAGGAGTTTCAAGAATTTGAGGTTTTGCTTTGAGCGCAGGATCGCGGGGAATGATTAAAATTTTTGTCGGTCGATCGGGCTGAAACTTGATACATTCGCCTGCCGATCGCTGCCCCATCAGAAACGGCAAGGGATTGAACTTCACCGGATTCTGAAACAAGATGCAGTAGTTCGGAGTGATAGCAAAATCGTGAATAAAGGCAAATCCAGGCACAGGATAATCGTGATGTCGAATGATTTTGCCTTCTAAATCGAGTTCGTAAATGGCGATCGTAAACGACAGTCCAGCTTTAATCGAGAAGTTGACTAAGCAAGGTTTACCATCATCGAACTTGCTGGACGGATCAATCCAGGGATGGGCGGCAAAGGGTGAGCCTTTGTCTAACACACCCTCGAAATACTCTTGCCCTAAGGTTTCTAAAGTCTTTGGATCAAGGCGATGCGGTTCGGCTGCTTCCCAGAGTGCTAGGAGTTTTCCGCCCCAGTAAATCACTTGTGTATTTGCAATGTTTTTGATCCGAATATCAAAGGCATTGGCAAGCCAACCCCCCGATTTTTGAGTACCAAACACACCGCGATAGAGAATTTTCCCGGCTGCTTGTTCCGCCAAATAGCCTTCAGTTCTGACGAAGCGATTGCGAAAATGAGCGCGCCCCTTGTGAAACCCGATCGCGCTAATCATACCGTCGCCATCAAAGGGATGCTGGAATCTTTCACCATTTACTTCAAACAGTCCAGGGCCATTTCTAAACAGCGTTCCGGTGAGTTCTGGTGGAATTTCCCCGTCAATGTCATCGATCCAATAGCTATATTCTTGCTCAAGCGATCGATAGCCACGCTGCCATTCTTTGGTGTTGTAAGAACGGGTTGGAACCGTAGAGGCGTGTTCAAAAAGCTGAAACCCTTGCATTGTCTCGTATCCTTGCTGTAATAACGTTAAGTCTTTATTCGATCGAAGGTTCTGATTTGCTGCGTCCACTGACTGAAACTAAGTTCGGCATCAAAGCTTGTCCGATCGGCTTTGCCGGATCAGCTTCAAGCGCGGGCGACAAATCAGTCTGAGGTAAATCAGTCTGAGGTAAATCAGTCTGAGGTAGATCAGTATCATTGGTTGGCATTGCTTCCGCAGTCGGCAACCAGCCTAATAGCGGCAACGGCAACAATGTACTCAAATTCGCAATCAGTACCAGAATCCAGAGGTTGTCAAAATTCGTATCGGTCACGCCTAACCAATGCGTTAATAGCGCTCCGAACTCATACGACACCAAACCCGATACGTTCACAACCGACATTAGCAAAGCAAATAGCGTGGCTTCCACTCCCGGTGGGCAGAGTCTCGCCGCCAAAACCAAGACGGGCATATACGCAATCTGTCCCATCACCGTCAGAATCAAGCTATCGCCCAAACTAAACCAGCGATCGTCAATCCCCAGAGCGCGGTTGGTATGGGTCACGAGCAACAGCATCGATAGACCCAAGATGGCGGAAATGACTGTAGACCAGCCGAAAATGACTCGGAACGGAACCGCTTTGAGAAATCGCTGAAATACCCAAATTCCCACGATCGAAGCAACACTCGTGACCAGCCGCAAGCGCCCCAAAAATTCAGGCTCAAATCCCAGTTCATTCGTTGAGAAGTAGAAAAACGAAGCTTCTGCCGTCGGAGTCGATTGCCAGAG
>DATJEM010000116.1:0-3276 GCA_035496615.1 Leptolyngbya sp. | reverse complement strand
TTTCACTTGAGTCGGCAAATTGATGTTGACCGAAGGCGGTTTTTCGCCAGTGGTGATCAAATTCTTTTCAGCTAAGATATCTTGCTGCACAATCTTCAGATTTTGGAACTGCTGGCGCGATCGCAGGGTCGCATCTAGCTTCACCTGCTGTCCATTCTGCATTTGCGTTCCGATGATCCGAGTCACGGTTTCTGCCTGAAAGCCATTGCTGCTTGGCTGCCAAGATTGCAATTCGGTCTTATAAGTCAGCGTCGGATATTGTTTCCACAGTTGCACCAAAGCTTGCTCTAGTCCTTGGCGATTCAGCCCATCGGAGTGCTTAAAGTTTGGGCTGTAAAACTGAAGCACGCCTGAAAGACTCTTGCCATTTGCGGCGGCATCAATTTGCGTCAGGGCTTGCTTGAGTTCTGGCGGTGCGGTTTCTGGAGTGGCAGCAGTGGCTCGATCGCTTTGAACTGACCCCGACGCGATCGCTAGACTCAAACCCAACCAGAAAAGGATTTGGCGGGAACGGATGCCAAACGGGGCGAACAATTTCAAACGCATAAGCACACTCACACAACAGAAAGCTTCTCATCACTATACACGCGAATTTAGGCGCTGTGGAACTTCTGCACCGTAAATTCAGATTGATCATCTACTCTAAGAGGCTATTTTCAATCGATCGTGCCTTTTATACTAAAACAACGATTTAGGAGAAACCATGCCTCTCACCTCTGCTCAGGCGACTCAACTACAAGAATGTTTAGAACTAGCGCATGATGTCACTCAACATCAAGCCGCGATCGCGAAATTCATCCAATTACGAAATGAAATTGTGCAGGACGAACCTGCAAAAGCGTTGGTTGATGGTCTCTGGGCAGAAATATTGGCGGCGCGGCGATCGTCGGTCTTCTGGGAGCAGATGAGCGATGTCGAGAAAGATATGTCAGAAAGTCTTGTCCAAACTCATATGCGGCTTCAGCAGAACTATATGCGCTTAGTGCAAGAGATGTAGTTTAACCCTTGCCTTGATTGCGGTACAGCACTGCTTCAATCCACAATCGGTGAGCCGCTGTCATACCCACGCATCTTTTGCGCCCCAGCAATTAAGTCATTTAAGTCATTGATCCGCTCCTACTGGTCATCTCTGAGCGCGTCTCGTCGATTCGTCACGGGGGATCGCCAATTCTGCGTTGTGTTTAGTTCCAGCGTAGCGAATTGATGACCTGCCCTAGCTATGGCGGCGGAGAATTCACCAACGGCTGAAGTAAATTATTCAAGGTTCTCAAGTCCGTTTCAACCCGTTTCAAACCCATTCGTCAACAACGGACATCAACTGACAGATTGCGAAGACCCTGAGGCTGTTGGTTAGGTTTACTCACTGATGTGACTAACTTTCATCCCGCTGCTGCGTAGTTTGCTCGATCGAGCGACTTGTTGATGAATGCTTACGGCGGCAAAAATGGCATTTTGCCGACGGGCTTGATCGCGCCCAATGCGATCAACATTGTTGCCCAGTCCGGGTGCATCCCACTGATTGGTGCGAGGGTTGAGATAAGAATAAGTCCGCGCCTGCAACACTGCTTCAGCACCGCGTAGTCCCTGAGCATAAGCTTGCTGGAGTCGATCGACATAGCCTCCGCGCTCTAGTGCTGCTAAGGGAGCTTGGTTCGCCAAATCAATGCCATTCAGTTGCGCGACCAAACCGAGCCGTAGTCCAACAGAGGTTGCAGATTGGCGAATTACTTTAAACTGCTGCCATAAGCGATCGAGTTGTCGCTGATCTGCTTCTTCGGGCGAAGCGGCTCCGTGTTGGTAAGAGAAGCTTCCCAGGTTCCAACGCCCATTCCCTGGATCAGTGTGTCCGTATTACGCCCAGGTCTTACCCCCGTCCGGTGTTCGCGTTCCTTCTGCACTGCCGATCGCTTTAGCAACGAGCGAATTTGATCCGCCTTCAAATAGGTCATCGGGCAGGACGGCAACTAAGCGATCGTCCTCATCGGAAACAGCCATCACAGCACGATCGGCAACATTGCTCGATTGCACAGTGGGTTCAGGAGGTGAGTTTGACGGTGTTGAAAATTCGACAGGTAAGCCAACGGATTTAACAGCGGTAGGAGTTTCAGCTTGAGAGAAACTCGCTTCCTCGCTGGGTTGCGACCTAACCGATTGAGCAGCGATGGGGGTTTTGGGAATGGAGGGTGAAGCGTTCGGGGTAAAGTCGAGAAACGGTTGAGCTTGGATCGATCGAGCAGCACTGAGTGTCAGCACGATCGCGCTCATCATTAGAGAAACCAGCTTTTCCATCAGTGTTTCAGCATTCGTTCCAGTAGGCTTTTATCAGGCTCGACGAGTGCCCATTTGTCGTCAGATTGTTTGAGCAAAGCGGCAAACTGTAAGGTCTCTGCGGTTGCGATCGCATCTCTAGCTTGCAAGCGTCCTAGTTTTGGGGATTTCAGACCACAAAGACGGAAAAAGTAAGCCGGAGTCTCTGCGCTCGCAAAATAGACGCAGCCTCGTTTATCAATGTAAGCATCACCGTCAGAAGGGGCATAGACGGTTTTACCATTGAGCGCGATCGAAATATCTCCTAAGCCTCCTGTGACCGGGTAGTTTGCAACTTGATCTCCGGGTTGAAGCTCCCACTTTTGGAGTAAGGGCGGTTCGGCGATCAGTTGGGTCGGCTTGAAAGCGCTACAACTAGTCAGCAACAACAGGACAACCCCAGCCTTAATGCACCCAAAATCGATACCCTGTATACTGATTGCCTTCATACAAAATTACTAACTTCGTTTTTGGATCAACTTGCAGAAAATCGTCAGACTGCACCAAGTAAGCCTCGCGATCGGTCTGAGTTCCGGCACGAACTTTAACTGCGGATAATGTGCAGTAAGGTGCTTTGATAAGCGATCGCACGTCGTTCTTGGGTATCCCTTTTTTGAAAGTCAGTAGCTTCATGATTTGTGTTTCGGTGAGGGGTTGAGAACCGATCGTTTTGTCACAGTTCAAGTCAGCATTTCGACTCCCAAAAGAAGGAAGCACAATTCCGGCTGCGATCACGCTTCCCGCAACCAAAAGTCCTATCGTTGACCATTGACGAGGGCTGAAGTTTTCGCTCATCGCTTTTCCCCACTGAACCATTCCTCTGAGGGAGTGCTGCATCCGTCGAGCGATCGGTTTGTGACGGCGAGAACGGGCAGTCGGAAAGGTTGTGGTGGGGCGCAAAGGTGGAATGGGCGCTTTTGCGGTGGATTGGGGTCGGGTCTGCGCCAAGGGAGCCTTTAAGGGGAGTTG
>DATJEM010000115.1:0-2172 GCA_035496615.1 Leptolyngbya sp. | reverse complement strand
CGATCGCGCCCTTTCTTACTGGCATCGCTTGCCTTAAGCTAAATGTAGCTTCTGTATATGCCGCTATGACGAAATCTGAGCTATGACGAAATCTGATTCCTCTCTCACGCTTCGAGAAATTGCCAGTACGTTTCGATGGGCAGGCTGGTTTAGCTTTTGGTTTCAGTTGGTGCTAACGGTGATTTCGGGGGCGATTTTGCTGTTTGCCGCAGTTTCAACCCGCAATCCAGTCGGGACGAATCCAGGAACGGGAATCGGCGTTGTTCTCACCGTTTGCGGAATTGGAGTGCTGGGCTTCAATATGTACTGGTCGCTGATGAAGTACGTCACGATCGGGCGGCGACTCAATGCAGCAGCGGCAGCACGACCGAGAAAGGCAGAAGCGATTCAAGCGATTCGCATTGGACTGATCGCAAGTTTGATCGGTATTTTATTCGCCCTCTTGGGAGCAGAAGCGATCGTCGGGTTACTTTTTGGTAAAGCAGTCAACCAGGGGTTTGCAGGATTTGTCAATGTTGATCCAGCCAAGTTTATTCAACCGATCGATATTCTGGTTGTGCAGGCAAGTATCAATGTAATTTTGGCGCAGTTTGTCGCGGTTTCAACCTCTTTATGGCTGCTTAACAAGATGAGCAAGCAATAATTTCTCGTTACAATTGCAGAAACCCCACGATCGTACGTAATGTTGCTAATGAAAGACCGCATCAAAGATTTAGCCCTTTCACTTGCTCCGCGCCTGATTGAAATTCGCCGCCACATTCATAGCCATCCGGAACTGAGCGGACAAGAACAGCAAACCGCTGCTTATGTTGCGGGAGTTCTCTCGTCGTGTGGCTTGCACGTCAAAGAAGCGATCGGTAAAGTGGGAGTCATTGGAGAACTTAAGGGCGGAAACGATCCGCGACTGCTGGCAATTCGGACGGATATGGATGCGTTGCCCATTCAAGAACGTAGTGGGCTAGAGTTTGCGTCGCGTCAGCCTGGAGTGATGCACGCTTGCGGTCACGACGTGCATACAACGGTTGGGCTAGGAACTGCGATGGTGCTGTCTCAGCTTGGAGTGCCGCTGCCGGGCAAGATTCGGTTTCTGTTTCAGCCCGCCGAAGAAATCGCTCAGGGCGCACAGTGGATGGTCGAAGATGGCGCGATGGATCAGGTGACTTCGATTCTCTCGGTTCATGTCTTTCCCAGTATTCAAGCAGGAAAAGTTGGAATTCGCTATGGAGCGCTGACCGCCGCCGCAGATGATTTGGATCTGACGATTATTGGTGAATCCGGGCATGGAGCGCGTCCCCATGAAGCGATCGATAGCATTTGGATTGCTTCCCAGGTGATTACTGCGCTTCAGCAAGCGATCAGTCGAACCCAAAATCCTCTTCGTCCGGTGGTTTTGACGATCGGTAAAATCAACGGCGGACGCGCTCCCAACGTGATTGCGGATCAGGTTACGATGTCGGGAACCGTGCGATCGCTGCATCCCGAAACGAATGAAGCGTTGCCGGACTGGATCGAAAATATTGTTTCAAATATCTGTCAGATGTACGGCGCAAAGTACGAAATGAACTATCGGCGCGGTACGCCTTCGGTACAAAACGATCCGAAATTGACCAATCTACTCGAATCGGCAGCCCGAGAAGTGTGGGGAAGTGAAAGCATTCAGATTATTCCTGAACCGTCTTTGGGCGCGGAGGATTTTTCTTGCTATCTACAACATGCACCCGGCAGTATGTTTCGCTTGGGAGTAGGATTCGCCGATCGCAAAAACCACCCGCTGCATCATCCCCAATTTGAAGTCGATGAAACGGCGATCGTCACGGGAGTCGTCACCATGGCTTGTGCAGCCTATCAATACTGGGAAACTTAGAAATTCTTTCCTGTGGGGGAGTTTCGATCGAGAACTAATCCTGCAAACTAAAGAATCGTAGATTTAGGAGTGTCCGATGGCTTCTCCCACCCGTTTAACCGGATTGGACTTAGTTGATTGTGCCAGAGCCAACGCCAAACAGGGGGTCGAAACGGCGGCAGACCTTTGCGGCTACGGCTCAGATTTGAATGGATTTCGATCGGAGTTGCGCCAAGCTTGCGAGCATATGAGAATTGAGTTTCACGAACTCAGCGACTTGATCAAAGATCAACCGATTGCGGTCAGCTTAGATGGCATCACCGTTGAGC
>DATJEM010000114.1:0-3942 GCA_035496615.1 Leptolyngbya sp. | reverse complement strand
TGCCGAGCGCCCGGATCGCGCTTTTGTACAATGCCATCCAGCCCGGTGGCAATCAAGGCAGCAGGCAGTAGATAAGGATTTGCTGCCCCATCTGCTAAACGAAATTCAAAGCGTCCAGCTTCGGGAATGCGGATGGTGTGGGTTCGATTGTTGCCGCTGTAACTTGCTGTGTTGGGCGACCAAGTTGCGCCCGATAGGGTTACAGGGGCATTGATCCGTTTGTAAGAATTGACAGTTGGGTTGACGATCGCGCAAAGTGCCTCAGCCGAATGCAGCACACCCGCAATGAAGTGATAGCCAAGCTGCGAGAGTCCTAATTCTCCTTGCGGATCATAAAATAAGTTCTCTTTTCCCGCATTGTCCCACACGGAAAGATGCGTATGGCAACCATTCCCTGTGAGATGAGCAAACGGTTTGGGCATGAATGTCGCTTGAAATCCATGCTTTTCTGCGATCGCTTTCACCATGTATTTAAAGAAAGCCTGTCGATCGGCAGTCACCAACGCATCTGCATACATCCAGTTCATCTCGAACTGTCCGTTGCCATCTTCGTGATCATTCTGATATGCCCCCCATCCCAGCTTTAACATCGCATCGCAGATTTCACGAATGATTTCATAGCGACGCATCAATGATTGTTGATCATAACAAGGCTTACTTTGTCGATCGCGCAAATCTGAAACCTGTTCGCCTGCTGCATTGAGCAGAAAAAATTCGCATTCTACGCCTGTTCGCGATCGATAGCCCAAGTCCTGTGCTTGTTGCAATACTCGTTTTAGAACAATTCTCGGTGCTTGCTCCAAAGGTTCTCCCGTAATTGTATGCAAATCGGCGGGTAGCCACCCCACTTCCGGCTGCCAGGGAAGCTGAATCAAACAATCAGCATCCGGAATCGCTAAGATATCTGGATCAGCAGGAGTCATATCGAGCCAAGCTGCAAAACCCGCAAAACCCGCGCCACTAACTGCCATTTGATCAATGCTTTCCGCAGGGACTAACTTCGATCGCTGCACACCAAACAAATCAGTAAACGAAATCAAGAAGTAGCGAATTCCTTGAGCCTGGGCAGTTTGGGAAAGCGGGGTCATCATAGTTCCTGAAGTAGGGTTTGAATGCTCGATCGAAGGCTGGCTTCGTCAGTTGGATTTTGATAGGGATTGCCTGCGCGGTGTCCCCAGATGGATGAAATCGGGCGATATTCCGCGTTTGGCAGCATCGCGGCTTCGGCTGCACAATCTTCCGGTGTAAAGTACAAATCTGTTGTTGCGGGCATGACAAATGTTTTCGATCGAATTGCTTTCATTGCCGCCGCATAGTTGCCTTGATAGTACGGATTGTCGCTAATATCACAATGCAACCAAGTATCAATCATGGCTAAAAGATTGTGCGGATCGCGCTTCTGATAGCTAGCTTCCCAAAATCGGGTTAGATAGTCTTCTAACGAAGAATAGCCAAGCTGATAGTAAATACCCTCACGATAGAATGCTTGCGATGCTGCCCAGCTTGCATAGATGCGGGAAAATGCTCGCAGTCCTCGATCGGGGACAGTTTCAAATCGTATTCCTGTCCAAGCGGGATCAGCCGTTAATGCTGTTCTCAAGCTTTGAAGAAAGATCCGATTGTGGTCGGTGGTTCGGGCAGTGCCACAGAGTGCCGCAATTCGTAAAACACGATCAGGATAGAGTGCGCCCCAATGATACGCTTGCTGTGCGCCCATTGACCAACCATAGATCAGCGCAAGTCGTTCAATCTGAAAAACTTCCTGAAGTAGCTGCTGTTGTGCCCGTACATTGTCAACGTGACTAAACCAAAAACCTTGTTCTTCAAGTCCACAATCGCGATTACTAGGAGAAGTCGATAGACCATTCCCAAACATATTCGGAATGATGATGAACCAGTGAGTCGGGTCTAAGATTCCATCTGGGCGGATCAGCCAATCGATGTCAGAATGCTGTGCCCCGTAAGAGGTTGGGTAAAGAATGACATTCGTTCGATCGACGTTCAATGTGCCATACGTTTGATAGACAATTTGAGCTTCAGCAAGGGTTGCTCCGCAGTGTAGCGCAAAGTTTTTTAATGTGAAACAACTGGCAGGTTGAGTCATACGATCGTTTTAACAAAGTTACGGTTCACTTCGAGATAGCCTTGATCTTTGTAGGTGAAACGTTCTCGCAACTGTTGGTGTGCAATTGGAAGTTGATGAAATGGAATTGAAGGATAGAGATGATGTTCTGCATGAAATGGCATATTCCACATTAAAAACTGAAGCGGAAATAGTGTTTTTGTCGATCGAGTATTGGTAAATGGATTGTTGTTATGGCTACATCCGGTGTGTTCTGAGAGTAGAATCATTCGTAGAATCGGCTGTCCTACAAACAACGGGAAGAGCCAATACACCATAAACCAGGGTTGAGCAGCCATGATTGAGAGCACGATCGCAACGCCGTAAACTGCTAACTGCGATCGCACCGAGAAAATCACCTCTGCACGCGCTTCTTTTGAAATGTAGGGATAGCTTTCTAGCTGTCCCATAGCAACGCGAATGTAAGTTTCTAGCTTGCCCCGCCACCAAGTTAGACCACTGATCGCGATGAGATACTCTGCTAAAGTTTGAGGCAGAGGATCGCTCAGTTCGGGATCTTTGGCAAAATCTTGCGTGTATCGATGGTGCCATTTGTGATAGCGACGATAGAAGGCACCATTGTAAAAAGAAAGAACGCCAGCCAGCCAGCAGACAACATCATTAAGCGTATTGTTCGCAAATGCGGTACGGTGAGAGGCTTCGTGCATGGGGGCAAACATCGCAGCAAAGCCAAACCCATAAACGATCACAGCGGGAATTGCAATCGCCCAGTTGTGCCCTAAGTTTGCCCCCCAAAGATAGCCACTGATGCCCAAAATCGCGAAATGTCCACCAAGCTGTAACAAACCTTTGAGGGTCGATCGAACATTCAAATCCTTCAGCGCTGCTGTTGATAGAGGCGATTCGATCGCGGATTCGATTAAGTTAGATTCAGAAGTCGTTGTACTGATCATTTGCTGGCTCTGACTCGTTATAACAAGTGAGAATAGCAACTTCTAGCTAAAACGTTGTATCTCGCGCTACTCTATGGCAACTCCACTGCACAGCATGATTTCTAAGCAACTACGCGATCGCGTGATCAGTGGACAATACCAACCCGGAGACCAGCTTCCCAGCGAACATCAGTTGATGCTTGAATTTGCAGTGAGTCGAATTACGGCAAGACGAGCGATCGCGAACCTCACCCAGCAAGGATTAGTGATAGTGCAACAAGGGAAGGGGGTCTTTGTTGCCAATCAGCAGAAAGTGACGCATTCTCTATCAAGCCCATTGTTGTTAGAAGCAAATATGGCGCAGCAGGGAATGTCGATCGTCGTGCAAACCCTGATTTTTGAGTTGGTCACGGTTCCGGCAGACGTTCAGGAGATCTTGCGGGAGTCGATCGCCTATTTTCAGAAAAAAGTGTTGTTATTTAATGGTGTTCCAGGCTGTGTCGATATTACCTATCTTGTCCCCGATTTGGGACAGCGCTATGCTAAAGAACTCAAGCAGAAACTGACCTTAAGCACTCTTGAAGCACAGGGAATCAACACCGAAAAGATTGATGCTTTAATCGAATGCACTCAGGCAGATGATGAAACCAGTGAACAATTAGAAGTGCCGCTTGGGCATCCGCTGATTGTTTATCAACATACAGCTTACACCGCTAGAAATCGCGCGATCGTACATGGGAAATCAATTTCACGCGGCGATCGTCTCTGCTATTCGGTACAAATCGATCGGACTGAGCCAAATCGGCGTTGCTGAAAAGCGCTCTTACGATCCGCGAATCTCCGATCGGAGTTTTTCTAGTTCTGGATCAATCGGTGAATTTGCAGGCGGCAACTTTCCGCTAATTTGCTCTTTCATCGCTGCCAATT
>DATJEM010000113.1:0-3969 GCA_035496615.1 Leptolyngbya sp. | reverse complement strand
ATCTGGCAGCGGCAAGCTTTCCCCATCTAGCGTCACTTGCTGTTCTTCCATGGCTTCAAGCAGCGCTGACTGAGTTTTTGGCGGCGTTCGATTGATTTCATCAGCTAGTAGAATTTGTGTAAAAACTGGACCTTTTTTCAGCACAAAGTTTCGATTGTTCAAATCAAAGATATTGGTTCCCAAGATATCTGAGGGCAAAATGTCTGGAGTCAATTGAACACGGCGAAACTCCGATCGTACTAACTGCGCCATCACCTTTACTAACAGCGTTTTCCCCGTTCCCGGAACTCCTTCGAGAATCACATGACCGCCCGAAAGCAACGCAATGAGAAGCTGATGCACTAACGCACTCTGACCGACCACAATCTGATCAAGAGCTTGTCTAAGTTGAGAAAACGTCGCTTGCAGATCGGACATATCCCTCACCGGGTAACTAGGGCACAACCATATTAATTCAGAATCTGCAATTCGGAAGTTTTAGCGATCGAGCATCAACAAACCACGATCGCTGATGCCATTTAGCCAAGTCACTAGAAGCCATTTTCATCGCATCAAGGTTTTAGAGCTACGGGATGGGAGCTAAGTATGAGCTTGATGTTGGAGAAGCTGAAGCGATCGTCCTAGCCGTTGAGATTCAAACCAAGCGTTTTTACGGAGTCGCTGGCATTTCGCTCCGAATACGATCGCGAAGTTCTACCAGCAATTTCCCCAACATATTTCGACCAGTACCATCGCCCCCATCACCCCAATAGCGATCGTTCTTGGTATGTTCAACTAATACGGCTTCACCGGTCGCCAGTAGCTTCTCCCTTAGATCCGCATGTTGCGTAAATTTGGCGTATATTGCTTCGCGCATGACATCATCCTTCACCGCTTCCCAATCGGGGCGTAAGGGTCGATTGCGATCGCGTCCCATATCTGCGGCTTCACGGGGATTTTTGGCTTGCCGAAGGTCTTCTTCGTGCGAAGTTCCGACAAACTTCTGCGCTTGGAAGTAATGCTCAGAAGTTGCCCAAGTTTTGCCTTTGAGTTCGATCGCATAACGAGCAAAGTTCGAGAAGTAACCGTAAGGCTTGTCCAGGTGATAGAAGTTGATTGTTTCGCTCATCGTTCTGCACACTAACACTAACTATTAAAGACACCGCTCTGTTTAATTCAAATTAATTCAAAGGTTTGACTCATCAGCTTTACGCTCCTTGCAGGTAGCTGAAAATTCTAGGTCGGAAGGTGTTGTTTCACTTCTCGCACGTGAGCCAGCCACTGAAGCAACTCTGACTCGCTCAATCGCTGTTTCTCCGGAAAAAGCTGCGCGAGTTCTGCGGCAGGTCTTCCCGTTTGTTGCACCCACGCATTGATCAAAGCTTCTCGATCGAGCAACACCCCCCCAATCCCCAACGATCGCTGAATTTGCAATTGCTCCTCACGCCCTAAGACATCAATCACAAACTCACTCCGCCCCGCTTTGTACAACACTCCTGCCAACGCCTGTGTGTAAGCTTGACTGTCATTGATTCGAGGACTTTCGAGCGGCTTCGCCTGCCCAAATCGACGGTTCTTTGCCCAAATTAGCACCCATAAAACTACGATCGTTTGCACAAACAAAATCAGCAACGGCGTTTTTAGCAAGTAAGCTATCCAGGTTTTCTGGCTTTCCGTTTTGGCAGAGTCCTCTCGGTAGCCATGCAAATACTCATCGATCCAGATTTTTTTCCCGGTTGCTAACTGAGCCAACAACGGAAAGTTTCCGGGTTCATCCTGGTAGGCATTCGCAGCGAGAAAAGGAGTGACGGCATAAATAATCCGACCCTTGCCTTGCCGCTCTGCCCAAACGATCGACCCAAAACGATCGCTTAAAATCTGAGTGACTCCTGTTTCGGTTTTCAGCCGTCGAGAAGTTTCAATCTTGACCAGACCTCGATCGCTTTGTTGCCAGGTGGAGAATGGTGCGGCGGTCGCTGGCGTATTTTCTTGCGCCAAAATAATCCAGGTATTGCCCCGCTCAACCCATTCCATATCAGGAAATGCGCCCATGCCAGACGGAGCAACCTGAATCATTGTATTTCCCGTTCCCGCAATTTGGTTGACCGCTTTGGGAGCTTTGCGCCAGCGTTCGATCGCCGTGCCCTGCTGCTGCATATAGGCATACCAAGCCCCGTAGCCATCCGGAGAGCGACTGAAGGTAGAGCCGCTGGTAATTTGGTTGCTTCTAGGGGCAACGAATAGGGTAAGAGCGATGATCACCGTGATCGCAATTAGCCCAAATACCCAACGTCGATCAAGCTGTTTTATCACGCCATTTTTGCCATATCAAGGGTTGCGCGTTCAATGTTGCCATAGGCTCGCTGGACGCGATCGAACATTTCCGCTGAAATCGGCGTATCGCTAAAGCAAAGAAGTTCGTGCGTTTCAAGCAAGGTTTGATACGATTCAGCCTGCGGTAAAAGCTGAACTAAGCGCGAATACTCTCGATCGGTGCGACTTTTCTCGATCGGAATCAATTTCGTTTCATTTAGCCGTTGCAGCATCGCCATGTAAAGCGCTCTTGAAGCTTCTCGGTAATTTCCCTGCTGTTGAAATTCCTGAGCTAATTTTACCCACCCTGCGATCGTCCGTTCTTTGGCAAAATGGGCAGAATCGCGATTGAGAAGCTTACCCAACTGCGAAGAATTTTGATTGAAAGACGATCGCGCCCACCGATAAACCTGAGAAATCAGCCAGACTGCCGCAATTCCGACAATCAGCCAAAACCCTGCTTCCAGCCACCAAGCCGGAAACTGCCAATTTGGAACATTCGGGGCATCTGGAGGTCGAATTTGGGAAAATCGTAATTCCAGCCACTCGCCTGCCTGTCGCAAAAACTGCTGGATTTGCCAGTTGAAATCGCTTTTCTGAAATTGTTCAGCCGCCATCAGAAATTACTTGGTAAAGCTACTGACCAACCATAAAACCAGAAAAGTTACCAAACTGATCAGAATTTCATTCGAGGGCAGCATCGGTAGAGCAGGTTGCAGGAGCGTATAAGCAATTCCACCGATCGCAAATCCCAACAGCAGCCCACTCACCGCCAGTAGAATCGATCGCCCTAATTTCCGCTCTTTGCGGTAGATGAAATACAGTGCTGTCCCCGTTGCCAACGCCATCGCCATTTGCAGCACTTGGTCAGTGGGGGAAAGATACACCAATGCCCCCAATCCCCCCATCGTCACCCCCGGAATCGCAATATCTCTTCCGGTTGGCTGATCGATCAGGCTTTTGAGCCACTGAGTCGATTTCGTCGCGGTTGTCTCGGTCGCGGCTGGGGCAGGCTGCACTAATTTTTCAGGAAAACGAATCCGATCGGGCACTTTGATCTTGCCTTCTTGCCGCAAGCGCAAGCGCTCCATCAGCACAGAATCATATGCCGCCTCAACTTCCGAAATTTTCCGCTGGTCGCCTGCTAATTCTTCGACCAGTCGGGCACGAGCCGTTTGAATCTCTTCAAACGTCGCACCTTCGGAAACGCCTAACTTTTCATACGGGCTTTGCGCGCTCATGGGCTTGTTACTCCACCTTCTCTACCAAAGTAACCTAGCTGCGTGGGGGATTACAACTAGAGTGTAGACGATGCGTACCCGACTTGAGCGAATTTTACCCACGTATCTTTACAGTCGGGGAGTCGATACGATGCGAGAACTTCACAGCATACGGGATTCGCATCCCTCAATTTCGATTCAAATTCGACCGTGATTTTGCGGAAACTTCAGCAAACCAGACTCTTTTATTCAAAAGCTGAGGCATACTAATGCTGGTGACAAGTTTTTATGGCGTAAGACGAGAATAGAGATTTTCTCTATTGTCTCTCGATCGTCACTCTCTTTTCAACTTATCTAATGCAAGGTTATGGTCATGGCTCCAGCCAAGATACTCGTCGTGGATGATGATCCGGCAATCCGGAATCTCGTTCATCGCTTCCTCACTAAGCAAAACTAC
>DATJEM010000112.1:0-4918 GCA_035496615.1 Leptolyngbya sp. | reverse complement strand
AAACTCGCGGATGAGTGATCGTTTCTGCTTGGGTTGAAACAAACAGGAGGTGAATCGGAACTTCGACATCTTGATTCTTGGGCACAAAGACGATCGCGCTATCACTCAAACTCGCAGTGTTTAAAGCTGTAAAAACTTCGTCACTTCCGGGCAGCGTTGCTAAATCATCTTTTATCGTTGGCATCAGTTCAATCACAGTTTCGAGATTGCTGACAACAACGCCATCGGGTAAGTTATCGATCGCAGACAGATCCGGCGCAAACACACCATCGACAAAGACTAATCGCGAGTTCACCGATTCCGGCAGCAGAAAAGCTTCGATCTGCGGAAAGCCCAAACTTGCAGGTTCAGCCGCCTTGAGTTGAAGGGATAACAATCCAGAGAGATCGGTGAACCGCCATTCTTCGTCACGAGCCGAAGGGATCGCTCGATCGTGAACTTGTGCGATTGCGCGATCGCGGATCTCTTGAAACTGAGAATTCGTCGATCGCAGGTTGAGTAAATGATTGAAATAAGCGGTGCGATCGGGCTTGCCGATCGGGCTTGCCACTTCAGAAAGGGTTGAAACGTCCGTCATGATGCACCTACCGTTTCGCCTTCTACAACCCAGTCATACCCTTTTTCTTCAAGTTCTAACGCCAATTCTTTACCACCGCTCATCAGAATCCGACCGTTCGCCATGACGTGAACAAAGTTAGGCGTGATGTAATTCAACAAGCGCTGATAGTGCGTAATCGCCAGGATTGCATTTTCTGAGGTTGTTAAAGTGTTTACCCCGTTTGCCACAACCTTCAGGGCATCAATGTCTAACCCAGAATCGATCTCGTCTAAAATTCCTAATTTTGGCTCCAGTAATGCCATCTGCAAGATTTCATTCCGCTTCTTCTCGCCGCCCGAAAAGCCTTCATTCACACTACGACTAAGAAAGCTAGCATCCATCTTCAGCAAGTCCAATTTTGAATGCACCACATCATCAAAATCGAAAGCATCTAGCTCTTCTAAGCCTTCCTGCTTGCGTTTTGCATTGTAGGACACCCGCAAGAAATCTACATTGGTTACACCCGGAATCTCTAACGGATACTGAAACGCCAGAAACACACCAGAATTTGCCCGCTCATGAGGCTGAAGCTCTAACAAGTTCTGCCCACAAAACAAAACTTCTCCGCCTGTCACTGTGTAAGCGGGATGTCCTGCTAGAAGCTTAGAAAAAGTACTTTTCCCTGAGCCATTTGGACCCATAATTGCGTGAATTTCACCTGCTTTGATTTCGAGGTTCATCCCCTTCAAAATCGGCGTTCCATCCACCTCAGCCGTTAGATCCTTGACCGACAAAATCACATCATTCATCCCACGCTACCTCGCACTTCCCAACAATCCTAATTTTCAGCTTGAAGGGACGATCGTGCTTACCAAGACCGCACCCTCCAAACTTCCAGACTTTTAACCGACACTTCCTTCGAGCTTGAGGCTCAATAGCTTATCTGCCTCAACGGCAAACTCCATCGGCAATTGATTAAACACATCTTGACAAAATCCGCTGATCATCATCGAGATCGCGTCTTCTGGCGAAATGCCGCGTTGTGCAAAATAGAACAATTGGTCTTCTCCAATCTTGGAGGTCGAAGCTTCGTGTTCGACTTTGCCTTGATTGTTCTGCACTTGGATATAAGGGAAAGTGTTGGCTTGAGCGCGATCGCCAATCAACATCGAATCACATTGCGAATAGTTCCGTGCTCCCGTCGCTTTCGGGGACATCTTCACCAAGCCGCGATAGCTATTTTTCGACTGTCCTGCCGAAATCCCTTTGGAAATAATCGTACTGCGAGTGTTCTTACCGACGTGAATCATCTTTGTTCCGGTGTCGGCTTGCTGATGATTGTTGGTCAACGCCACTGAGTAGAATTCGCCAACGGAATTATCACCTACTAGCACACAGCTTGGATACTTCCAAGTAATCGCCGAGCCAGTTTCTACCTGCGTCCAAGAAATCTTAGAGTTCACGCCCTGACACAATCCGCGCTTGGTGACGAAGTTATAGATTCCGCCTTTGCCATTCGCGTCGCCTGCGTACCAGTTTTGAACGGTCGAATATTTGATATCCGCATCGTCCAACGCAACCAATTCAACGACCGCAGCATGAAGCTGATTCGAGTCGTACATCGGTGCAGTACAGCCTTCGAGATAGCTCACCTGTGCGCTTTCTTCTGCCACAATCAATGTCCGCTCAAACTGTCCCGAATCTCCGTTATTGATGCGGAAATAGGTCGAAAGCTCCATCGGGCACTTCACGCCTTTGGGGATGAACACAAACGAACCATCGCTAAACACAGCAGAATTCAACGCTGCGAAATAGTTATCGCCCACCGGAACAACGCTACCGAGATACTTTTTCACAAGTTCTGGATGTTCGCGCACCGCTTCCGAAATCGAACAAAAAATCACGCCATCTTTTGCCAGTTTTTCTTTGAAAGTCGTCGCGATCGACACACTATCAAAAATCGCATCCACCGCCACATTGCTTAATCGTTTCTGCTCAGACAGCGAAATTCCCAGCTTCTCAAACGTTGCCAGCATTTCGGGATCAACCTCGTCAAGGCTTTGCTTCTTGGCGCTGACTTTGGGAGCCGAATAGTAAATGATGTTTTGGTAATCGATCGCGGGATAGCCCACCGCTGCCCAATCCGGTTCTGTCATCTTCAGCCACTGCCGATAAGCCCGCAACCGGAAATCTAACATCCACTCCGGTTCTTCTTTCTTAGCAGAAATCAAGCGAACGACATCTTCGCTAAGCCCACGGGGAATTGTGTCGGATTCGATATCAGTGATAAATCCGTACTTATAGGGTTGGTTAACGAGCGTTTGAACAGTTGCGGTCATGGGTGTTCTCTAAATCTAGGGATGGACAAGGGACGCGATCGACTGGCTTAACCGAAATCAGTATGCTGGCGGATCTCGTCGAAAGTAATCTCTTGCTTTTCTCCAGCAAAATCGTTGTCTGGAGTGAGGAAAAGCATACAGTGGCATTCTTTGCGCTCTCGCATCGGTACACAAGGGCAATTCCAATAGGCTGCCGAAACTTCAGCTTGTTTGTCTTCGTAGTGGCGACAAGGGCAGAGCGGCGATCCCAAATCGTCTTTATGTTTTGCTAAACCTTCGATCACAACGGCGGTCACGCCTGGATCAACGCAAAAATACGTGCCAGTGCGTTTTGCATATTGCTCCGAAAAGTGGCGCATTGCTTCGAGTTGTTTATCAGATGCTTTTGTACTTTCTGTTTCAGGGTTCATAAGCCAAATCAGCAGGACATCTAGTGGATCTTATTACTAAAACAACACCAAGGTTGCGATAGCAGCGAGAAAAGCTGAAACGGGTCGAAGCGGTTTATAATTAAAACAACTTCACTGTTGCTTAACTCTATTGTAGAATACTTTAACAACTTGAGTGTTGTCAAAGTGAGTTTTCTGCCTTTTGAATAGCACAGTACGATCGAGCGATTCGAGTAGACTCAGACCCGTTGACGTGAGACCCCATCATGACCACGACTCAGCAACCCTCAACCAAACAAGATATTCTGCATCATTTGTTGAAGCAGGGCGAATCGACCGCGCAAGCGCTAGCGGAACGGTTGCAGGTGAGTCCGCAGGCGGTTCGACGACACTTAAAAGATTTAGAAACCGAAGGCTTAATTCTTCACAAAGCGATTCAAGCGGGAATGGGTCGTCCGAACTATTTATATGAATTGAGCCGAGAAGGGCGATTACAGTTTCCCGATCGCTACGATGATTTTGCCGTAAGCCTGCTCGGAACGCTGGCGGAAACGGTGAGCAAGGATCAAATGAAGTCGATTTTACAAAAGCAGTGGCAGCGAAAAGCGATCGAGTATCGCGATCGTATCGGCACGGGTTCGATTTCAGAACGAGTGGCAAACTTGGTCAGGCTACGAGTTTTAGAAGGCTATATGGCAGAATTTCATCCCGTCGAGCCAGATCAGTTTGTGCTGACAGAATATCACTGTGCGATCGCGCAGATTGCTGCGTCGTTTCCGAGCGTGTGCGGGCATGAATTGGAGATGTTCGCGATCGCGCTTCCCGATTGCAAAGTGGAGCGAACCCATTGGCAGGTCAACGGCGAACATCGCTGCGGGTACTTGATTCAGTTAGAGAACGGACATGAAATATGAAGCTATTCGAGCCTGTTTTCGTCGTCCAAACGTTAAGTGGATAACCAGACCGCCAATGTTTGGTGAAGCAGGTAGTTCGATCGAAGAAAATATTAAATCTGCCGAAGCAACGTTTCGACAACTGCGCGATCGCAATCCTTTTGAGTCATGACTATGCAGCCGAATTCAGAATTTCTCACGCCGGAAGAATGTATTGAAGTTGATAAAGCATTGTTGACTTCAAAAGATAAGTTTTCGGCGCGAGTTGCAATTTATTCACTCCGATCGCTCAAACAAGTCGCCCAAGCCTCGAATCAAAATATTGCCGATCTACAGCCGACGCAAATTGAAGATTGGATCTATCAAGACGAAAGCTTACAAAGTGGACTCGATAGCGAATTCAAGCCGTTTTTTACTCGATTAGTGCTGGCTTCAATGAGTCCACTCAAGCAAGCAGCAACGGCAAATGAAGGCTCGATCGAATCTCTGACCGTTCCGCAAGTCGTCGCCTGGTTTGAGGCAAAAGCAAAAGAAGCGATGCGTTAGTGCTGTTAGCTCGATCGATTAAATCGCCAAAATCGAATTATGAATATGCTCACACCTAATCCAGTTTAGAAAGTGGTGATGTAGATTTTATGAAGAGATAATCTTACGCTTCATTTTCGCTGCCGCGATACGGGGATTTGGCTGTATAAATTACTATATGTGATCTGAGTTTGATCTGATTAAGTTTATTACGCGGATTAGCAGCACCTGTTG
>DATJEM010000111.1:0-6018 GCA_035496615.1 Leptolyngbya sp. | reverse complement strand
AGCCAACCATCATGACTCCATAACCGAATCGAATTGTCTGCGCTGCCTGTTGCGATCAGTTCGCCATCCAAACTAAATGCCAGGGTAAACACACTCCCACTATGTCCCTTCAGGGTCGTCACCAGTGAGCCGTCTCGTCGCCACAGTTTCACCGTTTGGTCTTCGGAGCAGGTGGCAAGAAAGTCTCCGTCTGGGCTAAACCGCACACAGCGAACGCCGCCTGCATGACCCGAAAACCGATTCGATTCCGCCGCCGTATAGACCGCTTGTCTCAAGACTCGATCGACCTGTGCCTGAGCTTCGGGACTTTGCAGCGGCAGCGATTTTGCTTTCGTGCGGGCACGCAGCGCTTCCATCGTTGAGTTGATCCCGTTCCCTAGCGTATACAGCAACTCAGAATTGCTCGTGATCGCGGCGACACTGTTGCGGGTGGCTCCGACCGATTGAATCATCGCGATCGAACCCAGCGCGATCGTGGCAATCAACGCCAAACTCAGCAGCGCTAGTAGTCGCCGCTGGAGTCTTGTACTTTTGCGCTCCAAATCGAGCCGAGCAGCAATCACCTGGGCGCGATCGGCTTCAAGGTTGCGGCGGATATTTTGTTCTTGAAGCGTTTGGCTGGCGGTGAGAAAACGATAGTCTTCATCGCTCAGACGTTTCCCTGTTGACCAAGTTCGAGCAGCGATCAGGGCTTGTCCGTGCAGCAGTCGCGATTCGTCTTGATAGCCGGAAAGTTTCCACTGGGTCAGGGCTTCGGAGTAAGGGCGCAGTTTCGCAAACTGTCGATCGATCCAATTCAAGTTAAAAACCGCTTCGTACACGGGATTTTTGACTTGGAGATAGCCATCTGCTTTTTCCACTAATCCGGATAATCGCAGCGCAATTTGCTCAACACTACTATTGATCGCGATTCCCTGCCTTCGCTGCTGGAACAACGGACAATCAGCATCAGCATCGAGTTTCGGCGATCGCAAAATTTGCTGATACAGTTCTAGCAGTCGTCCGGTTTGAGTTTCATTACCGAGAATGCGATCGCGAATCGTTCTGAGATGTTCGGGCTGATCTTGCGATTCCCAATTTTCGATTACGCGAATGTGAAATAAATGCTCTAGCGTTAAAGGTGAAATCGTGACGGGTTCAATGTCTTCGGCGATCGTCTCCTGATCCAAAATTTCGCGCACGACCACATCACAAAGTTTCTGCGTCAGAAAAGGCTGCCCCCCTGTCCAGTTCAAGATATGCCGCAGCACCCTTTCTGGATTTTTCACGACGCGCCTGAGTCCCACTAAAAGCGGCGTTGATTCTGCAAACCGAAATCCTGATAGTTCGATCGCGTGCCCAATATTAAACGGCGTTCGCTGTTTATCGTTGATCAAGTCGGCTGGTGTTGCCACTCCCAATAGCGCAAAGCTTAACCGGGTAAACGCAGGCTTCTCCGATCGCTGATCATAACAAGCGCGAATCAACGCGAAAAAATCGTCAGCCGGAAACTTCAGCGACAAAACACTATCAATTTCGTCGATGAAAATCACGATGTTTTGTTGAATCTGCTCAAGCAAAACAGTTTCTAATAACAGTTCAAGCCGATTGATATAGGTCAAGTGAGCGCGATCGCGCCACCATTGTCCGAGCGGCAGGTTCAAGCCAAAGCTGCTCAAGAGCGAAGCCGCGATCGAGGCGTACCATTGTTCTGCGCTCACCTGCTGCACGCCGATCGCCGTCATATCGATCGTGCAGCATTGAATTCCCGCCTGTCGCAGTCGCAGCATCGATCGCACTCGCAAGCTTGACTTTCCCATCTGTCGCGAGTTAAACACATAGCAAAATTCTCCCGCTAACAAGGCTTCATATAGCTCTTCATCGGCTTTTCGCTCGACATAGCAGACTGCGTCAGGTGGCAGACTGCCCCCGACCTGATAGCGCGAATTGAGAAGTTGAGAAGTCACAGGGTCGAGAGCGCTTGTTGAAAGTACTGACGGTACAGTTGACAACTAGGCGAGATCAGCGGGTCTTTGAGTCTTACGAGTCCTTTGCTTTGCAGTTTGAACGCCTGAATCGGTTCGAGTTCAACTGGAGTTGCGGATAAAACCACCCGTTTCATTGCTGCCATCAACTCCGGATATTTTTGCAGATCCCAGAGTAGATTGCGTAAGTGATTTCCGTATATTCCGTCACTCGTTGTTGCGGTTTGTAACAATTTCGCAATATTAATAGTCTGATTGCTCAAATGATGTAGCCCCATTTGGACGAGAAAAGGGTTGCCCCCGGTCAGTTCCAAAAGCGCGTCCGCAGCCGTTTCAGGATGTTCAACGCTGTATCGCTGGGTCAAATCTAATACTTGCTCTGCGTTCAACGCTGGAAGTTCGATCGAGAGTCCAGCGTTAAACGGTGACTGATTCAAATTCAGCGGTACATACACTTCGGTCGAGTGGACTAAGACTAGGCGTAACTTCTGCCACAATTGGCTTTTGGCATCTCCATATCGCGATCGCTCATACCAAGCTCGGAGCATGCCAAAAAAATCAGTCGCAATCTCTGGATGCTCAAACACGGCATCGACTTCATCTAGGGCAAGGACTAAAGAGTGATCAATCTGGGTCAGCAAGTAGTTCTCAAAATAGTTCGTGCAGTTGTAGCTATTGCCGAAGAGATCATCCCAATGCTGATCGATCTGGTTCGGTAAACCGAGATTTTGAGAGACGATCGCACAAAACCATTGCAGGAACCGCTTCAAATCTGCAAAAACAGAGGCATCTGCCAACTGCAAACTCGTGATGGTCGTGAGATAGTGCTGCTCTCTTAGCTGCATCAAGGTTTTGGCAACTAGCGAGGTTTTGCCCATTTGTCGGGGTGCTTTGATGCGGAGCAGTGCCCCTGGCTGCATCAGCGATTCGTAGCAAACATCCTCGATCGGGGGACGATAGACATAAAACGGTGAATCCACTGGAAGTTGCCCACTGAGCAAAATGCTTTGCCGATTGCTGAAAATGGCGCTATCCGAATCGGTATAGTCGTCTGGGTTCAGCGTCAGATCAAATGCCCGGAAGTAGGTTTCTAAAGTCTGCTGATCGACCGCAACTTTACGGCTCCGCACTCGTGCCAGTGTATTTGGACTCAGGGCGGTGCGATCGCTAAGTTCTTGAAGCGTGTAGGACTTACCGAAATTGTGCTGATTAATCGATTGCTGCTCAGAGGCTTGCAGACGTTGCCAACCACGCAAACTCAGAATGATTCCTCGTTTTCGCTTTCCAGGTTGGCGGGGAGGTTGAGAATATGACATGAATACTTATGACATGAATACTTATGACATGGATACAACTGTCGTGAAAGAGGTTTCTAGCAGCAAAAGCGGCGGTAGAATCAACGGCTATTCTTCTTTCAGGAGAGGTTTTATTCTCTCGGAAGTTTTCTTCACAAATTCTACCTTATAGAAGCCAGTCAGTAGAACTTCGGAGAAATTAGACTTTTTTATCCGTGAATCTGCTCCGAGGAAAGTACTCGATCGCCTGAACAGTCAAGCGGTACAGGCATTTTACAGATCAAGCTGGATGCGAATTCATCTAAAGCCAGAAAACGCAGGCTCTCCGTAGAATTTCGCGTCTCAATTTCAGGGATTTCAAGTATTGTTCAGGGATTTCAAGTATTGTTCAGGAATTTCAAGTATTGCCGCAATTAATCTTAGTATTTATTTAGATTCTGGATCGTTTGAGGGTCGAGGTTCAAGCATTGCAGCTATCACAACCCGAAGAGCGATCGTAAATACTTCATCTTAGTTATGAAGGCGAAACGGGCTTCTAGCTTGTGCAGCTAGGATGTCACGCCACAAGCCCTAACGATAGAATGCAAGTTATAGGATGCAAGTTACGTTCTAATCTTTGTTTGAGCCGTGTACTTCAGGGGAAATCTTCCGTAGCAAATATTTAGGTTGAGGGCAGACTGAAGGCAGAGTGTTATGACGAACCGCAACAGCATTTTTACGAATCTGGTAGAATTCCTCCATGTAATCGCTCTCAGAAATTTCTCTGAGAGAAACTGATTCTCGTTCCGATTTGTGAGAGACAAGATACAACTTAAGAAGTTCCTGATTTCGATGTAATTCAGATTGACTTTCAAAAATGGGGTATGGATATGAGATCTCTAAGCGCTATATTAAATGCGCGATCGCAGGTTAAAAAACACCGGGCGATTGTAGTTTTATGTTGATCGTTGCTGTTAGCAGATACCGCTGAAACAGAAAGCCTTTTCCCTTCAAACTGATGATGCGGTTTGTAAAGCATTTCTGACGAGATGAAAATACTGAACCAAAACTCTCTCGTATTACTGTACTTAAAGGCACGTTTTCTACCTTCGTAATCTTTCGTGATTTTCTGTAATCTTTAAACTTCTGGTAATTTGCGCCATTAATTTATTTTTACGGCAATAATTCTTACTTGTCCGGTTGATGACTCATTCAGGCTGCGCTATGAAGACCATTCTTGTGATTGAAGACGATGAGCTAATTCGGAATAACCTAATGGAAATTCTGGAACTCGAAGGATTCCGAGCGATCGATGCGGCAAATGGTCGAGTTGGCGTGCAAAAAGCGCGGGCTTATCATCCCGATCTCGTCCTGTGCGATGTTTGTATGCCAGAACTTGACGGCTATGGCGTTTTGGAATCCTTGCGGTCGAACTCTCAAACCTCGACGATTCCGATTATCTTTCTCACGGCAAAGAGCGAAAAGCAAGACCTGCGGCAAGGCATGAATTCAGGGGCAGACGATTACCTGATCAAACCTTGCTCGGTCAGTGAACTTCTGGGCGCAATTTCGTCCCGACTGAAAAAGCAAGCGGCATTTGTGCAGCGATATACTCAACAGCAAAAACAAACCATTGCCGCATTCCGTCGCGGTGCGATGCTTGATCCGCTGACGAACCTACCGACGCGCGGCTTGCTCTACCAACATCTGCAAAATTTGCTAATTTCGCAAACCGAAAAGCAGCCCTCTAGCATTGCGGTGATGTGCCTGAATCTACAGAGATTTCACGCGATTAATTCGAGTTTTGGGCATACCACGGGCGATATTGTGCTGCAAATGGTATCAAATCGCCTCAGCCAGGAGATGCGCTCAAATGGATTTTTGGCACGACTGAATGGCGATCAGTTTGGGGTCGTCCTGCAAGATGCGTCGCCCTCCGAACTAGAAGCATTTGCCCAAAAGCTGCTCGATCGCGTGACTTTGCCTTGTATGATTGATGGTCATGAGATTCGCTTTCATGCCAGCGTTGGGATGACCTGGACAAATCGACTCCAGGGAACGCCGCAAGATTTATTAACCCAGGCAGAAACCGCGCAGCACTGGTGTCAACAGCCCGGAACAACAGGCTATCGGCTTTATGATGCCGAGTTGGACGCACTGGAAATGGAGCGCCGCTTGATCGAAATGGATTTGACCAAAGCGATCGATCGGGCTGAATTTCAGGTGTACTATCAGCCTCAGGTCGATTTGAAAACGGGTCAAATTGTCGGGATGGAATCGCTAGTCCGTTGGAATCACCCGACTCGCGGCATGGTATCTCCGGTGACATTTATTCCGATCGCGGAAGAGTTGGGTCTGATTGTGCCGCTGGGAGAATGGGTGCTGAAAACGGCGTGTCAGCACGCGAAACGCTGGCAAAGCATCTATTTAGAACCTTTGCGAGTGTCGGTGAATTTGTCAATGCGACAGTTTCAGCAGCGTAATTTGCCCGAACAAGTCGCAGCGATCTTAGAAGAAACCGGGCTTGATCCAAAGCTGCTGATCTTAGAATTAACCGAAAGCTGCTTGATGCAGGATGTTCCAGCGACGATTTCTACGTTGAAGGCACTGAAAGATCTAGGAATTGAGATTTCGATCGATGATTTTGGCACAGGCTATTCATCGCTGAATTATCTGAATCAACTGCCGATCGATGCGTTAAAAATTGATCGATCGTTCGTCAAACAAATCCACATCAGTGAAGGCGCGATCGCGATTTCTAGCGCCATTATCAACATGGC
>DATJEM010000110.1:0-3621 GCA_035496615.1 Leptolyngbya sp. | reverse complement strand
CGCCCACATCAATCCCCATGGAGACAATGCTCATCACACTGCCGTTGGGCGCGAGCAAAGGATAGTGATACCATTCGCAGATAATTGCCTGACCGCTTTGAGTGATGTGGGTTTGAACTTGCTGGGTCATGCCGGATTGAGTCAATAGCGGCGCAATCTGATTGAATGCCTCTTCGCACACTAATTCCGGTAGAATCTCCTCTAGAGAGCGTCCGACCGCTTCCGATCGACGATAGCCAAAGACTCGTTCAGCCGTTTTATTCCAGGTTTGAATTTTATAGTTCGCTGTCCATTCAACAACTGTAAAGGGCGATTGTTGAACTAACAAGGTGAGGCGCTGCTGCGATCGAACTAAGGCTGCCTCTACGGCTTTGCGTTCCTGAATTTCTTGCTGAAGCTGCGTTGATTCTGGGGTTGATTGGATTTCCTTGATCGTGGCGACGATAAACGGTGTTCCGCTGGCATCCTGGGCGATCGTTTTAACGATCGAAATCTCTTGAACGATTCCGGCTGCATCATAGAGATAGCCCGTTTGAACAAAAGGATCTTTGCTGGTAAAGACTGCTTCACTATTGAGCAAGTCGGGTGAGAAAATGCGATCGGCTTGTGCGAGAAATTCTGAGTCGGTGTACTGGGATCGGTGATAAAGCGATCGATTGGCGAACACAATTCGATGCTGCTGATCTTGAATAAAAATGGGAGCCGCTACGCTGTCTAGCACTTGCCAAAAACTGAATGCTGCTCGTTCCTCACCGCTCATACTGAACCTTGATGTAAGCACGTCGCTTACTAGAGTTCCCAAAAAAAGCTTGATTAAAAAATTATCCGAAAGGCACGATCGCGCCTCCCTGTTTAGCATCGAACAGGTAGATTTTCTCCAGCGGCATTTCTAGCCGCAGTGCTTCCCCTAGTTTTACAGGGCGATCGGGAGCAATCCGAACCTGCATCGTGCCAGAATTGTCTGCTAACCGGACAGACAGCACGGTTTCATGTCCCAATGCTTCGATTAAATCGACTGCAACTAAAATCGTGTGCTGTGTAGAACTGCTGAGACTGAAATGCTCAGGACGGATACCCATCACAATCATCTGTGCATCATAAGCAGACAGTACAGATGCCCAATGTTGCGGTAGGGTCATTTGGAACAGGGCATGATGTAGCGTCAGAGGAGCGCGAACTTGAACCGGAATAAAGTTCATCGGCGGCGACCCAATAAACTCAGCCACAAAGCGATTGGCGGGACGATTGTAGAGTTCGATTGGAGTGGCAAGCTGTTGAATCTGTCCTGCATTCATCACGGCAATTCGATCGCCCATTGTCATGGCTTCAGTTTGATCATGGGTGACATAGATCGTGGTTGTGCCTAACTGTCGCTGAAGCTTGACAATTTGAGCGCGAGTCTCTGCCCTTAGCTTTGCGTCTAAGTTCGATAAAGGTTCGTCCATCAAAAAGACTTGGGGATTTCGCGCCATTGCTCGACCTAAGGCAACCCGTTGTTTCTGTCCTCCCGATAGTTGTTTGGGTAGACGATTTAACAATGGTTCAATTTGTAGCATTCGCGCAACAAGCTTGACTCGTTCTTGCACAGCCTGTTCTCGATCGCTGACATAGCGCAATCGACTCGGTAGCTTTCGCGTCACACCAACCGCTAGATTCTTTGACCAGCTTGCAGTTTGTCCTTCTAGCTTAGTGCGGCGCAATCCGAAGGCAAGATTGTCATAAACGGTCATATGGGGATAAAGCGCATAGTTCTGAAACACCATTGCGATATCGCGCTCTTTGGGCGGTAGATCATTCACAAGGCGATCGCTGACTCGAATATTTCCCGCTGTAAGTTCTTCTAAGCCTGCAATCAGTCTTAATAGAGTACTTTTGCCGCAGCCTGACGGTCCGACCAGCACCATAAATTCGCCGTCTTCGATTAGTAAGTTAATCGATCGTAAGACAGCAGCATTTTCGCTCTGATCGCCCTTTTGGTAGGATTTGTAGATGTTTTCGAGAACAACTTGAGCCACGATCGAATGCCCCAACGAATCAGTAGAAGCAAGTTTAGCGCATTTGCGACGGCAGAAAAATTCTTCAATGTTCCCGATGGAAGCTTTGGAGAAAGTCGATCGCTTCGGCTGAAGTTGGAGGAACAAAGGCGGATGGTTGAGTCAAAAAGGCGAATTCTGCTTCGGATGCCGAATATTTGATCCGACGTTTACCAAACTGCGGATTGTCATAGAGCGTCAGCGATCGAGCCGTTGAACTAGAGATGATCGATCGAGTGGGAGCTTGAAAAAATCGGATTTTTTGAATCGCGATCGGGATTGCCTGTAAGAGCTTCGTTCTGTCTAATTGGTGAATCGATTGACTGAGCGTTTTCACGAGTTCGTGAAAGATTTGTAGCCCATGGGCGGATTCATTCACCGCTTGAGTCGGAATCGACTGCAATACTGTAATTAGAAATTCCTGCGTTAATGCAGCATCAGCAAAAGGCAGAATCGCGATGAATGCAGTTTGAAATAGAGTCTCGTCGCGATCGAGTTGAAATCTCAAGATCGTGCGGCGCTTATGAATTTCGATTTGAGGCGGCGCGATCGGATTTCCCTGTCTGGCAAGGTGTTGATATGCTACCGCTAAAGCGCAATGAGCATCGGGAGTAAATCGCTCGTCGATCGCAATTTCAACGATCGGTGGCGTTTCATGAAAATATTCGCTCAAATCCTCGCTGAAGAACTGATAGATTTGGCTTTGATCGCCGTTTCGACTCAGATCAATCCAGCGACAAGTTGCCCCAGCCGTTTTGATTCCGAAGGGTGAAACGGCGTGAAGCTTTGCGCCTGTAAGATTAGAACCGCTTAGATCTGCGCCCGTCCAATCGACAAATGCCAGATTCGATCGGGATAAATCGGTATGCACTAACGTGGTATCCAGCAGCGTGGCATGGCTCAAATCCGCTCCGGTCAGGTTCGCCCCGCTCAGTTTCGCACCTGTCAAATCTGCCCAGCGTAAATTTGCCCCGCTCAAGTCTGCCCAGCGTAAATTTGCGCCTTGCAGATTCGCGCCTTGCAGATTCGATCGATTCAGCGTTGCCTGTCTCAGTTCCGCTTTTCGCAAATCTGCACCCGACAGATCCGTACTGCTGAGTTCGCTGCTGGTAAGATTGGCGCGTTGCAAATTGGCGGAAATCAGCTTGGCGTAGCGTAAATCGGCACGACTGAGATTGGCACCCCGTAGATTGGTACAGCGGAGTTTTGCATCCCGCAAATCAGCGTAGCTAAGATTGGCACCCTGTAGATTTGCCGCACTAAAATCAGCGCGGGTCAGTTCGGCTTTGCTCAAATCCGCTTGCTGAAGGTCGGTTTGGCTAAAATCTGCCAGCGTTAAATTGGCTCCATGAAACTGAGCGTTCTGACAAATCGAGTCGCTAAAATCGGCGCTGGTGAGTTTTGCGGCACTGAAGTTGGTTTTGAGGAAGGTCGATCGACTGAGATTTACCCCTGCAAGATTGATGCCGCTGAGGTTGAGTCCCGAAAATTCTCGGAGATCAGCCGCGTATTGTTCTAGAAGTTCCTCAACGTTCATGGAGATGTTTGAGTCCGAAAATTAGGGTGAATTTAGCGCTAACGTACCCTG
>DATJEM010000109.1:0-2025 GCA_035496615.1 Leptolyngbya sp. | reverse complement strand
ATATAAAGCTCACCGTCGGCGAAGTGCTTTTGCACTATCGGACTAAGATCCATTCCAAGATATCGGGCGATCTCTTGCGAGAGGGGGACGTTTGCAGTACCAGACAAGAGGCGCAAACGATGATTGTCAGGAATCGATGGCAGAGCAGATGGAGGAGATAAGGTTGCAGAACGGATCACGTCAAGTCCTCGAACGCATTCAACGCAATAGTAGCACTGAGACTTTTTAACAACATCCCAGGTTTCGATGATCTAAAGCATTCGTAAATTGCAGATGAATTTGCGAAATATTTATTTAAAGCTGAACCACAGACATCGTATTGATGAAAAATAGGATCGATCCTCATCCAATTGGGTGAAAGGCTTGCCACGGGTGAAAACTGATCTGGCTCAGGGTCAGTCGAATGGATTTATCGAATGTATTTAACGCAACTCAATTTTGCCAAACTTGTTCGCATTCCGCAATATAGTTTCACAATGTTAGCGATCGCGGATTAATTCTGCCGCTCTGTTGGGGTGGTTACAAATTTATGCTCTATGCTAAGAGATTGAACGATGCAAGGAGCAAGTCATGAGCCTAAAAGATCGCATTACCGCAGAGATCCAAGCGGCGATGAAGTCTCAAGATAAGCTGCGATTAGAAACGCTGCGGAGCATCAAGAAGGTGCTGCTCGACAAAGAAGTGAGCGTTCGACCCTCGGGGCAAACTTCGCTAAATGAGGAACAGGAAGTTGAGGCGCTGTCTCAAATTGCCAAACAGCGAAGAGATTCGATCGAACAATATACCCATGCCAAACGAGAAGATCTCGCGCAAAAAGAAGCCGAAGAATTGGCGATTATTGAAACGTTTCTCCCCGCGCAACTGTCAGATGCGGAAGTTGAAAGCGCGATCGAGCAAATTATCACCCAGACTGGGGCGACTTCGGCAAAAGAGATGGGCAAGGTGATGGGTGCCGCCATGCAGCAGCTAAAAGGCAAGGCGGACGGCAAGAAAGTGCAAGCGATCGTCAAAGCGAAACTGGGCGGTTAAGCTTCGCTGACGCTTACTGGAGTTGGGTTCACGGGCTGAGGAGCCGCGACGATTTCTTTTTTGGTGAATTTGAGTTTGCCATCGACGAGATCGATCGCGATCGTGTCGCCTTCAACAAAAGCGTTTTCTAGCAGTTTGGTGGCGATCGGGTTTTGTAATTCTCGCTGAATTGCCCGTTTTAATGGACGCGCTCCGTAGGTCGGATCGTAGCCGACATCGGCAACATATTTCTGCGCGGCGGCAGAGAGTTCGAGCGAAATTTTCTGATCGGTCAAAAGTGCTTGAATTCGCTGAATTTGTAGCCCCACAATTTCACTAAGTTCGTCCCGGTTCAACGGGTGGAACAGAATCGTATCATCGATCCGATTGAGAAATTCAGGGCGAAAATGTTTCCGGAGTGCGGTGAGAACTCGCTTTTGCATTTCTTCGTATCGCCCATCATCACCCGCGACATCCAGAATGTGTTCGCCACCGATATTACTCGTCATCACGATCACGGTGTTGCGAAAATCAACGGTTCGACCTTGAGAATCGGTAATGCGTCCGTCGTCGAGAACTTGCAGCAAAATATTAAACACATCGGGATGCGCTTTTTCTACTTCGTCTAGCAGCACTACAGAATAGGGTTTGCGGCGGATTGACTCCGATAGCTGTCCGCCTTCGTCATAGCCAACGTATCCCGGAGGCGCACCGACGAGCCGCGAGACTGAATGCTTTTCCATGTATTCGGACATATCGAGCCGGACGATCGCGTCATCTGAATCAAATAAAAACTGTGCTAATGCTCTGGCAAGTTCCGTTTTACCGACTCCGGTAGGTCCCATAAACAGAAACGAACCGATCGGGCGACTGGGATCTTTCATTCCCGATCGCGCTCGACGAATCGCTGCCGAAACTGCTTCTACCGCAGCGTGTTGTCCGATCACTCGCTGGTGTAAATGTTTCTCTAAACTCAGCAGTTTTTGCCGTTCGGATTCGAGCAAGCGGGTCACTGGA
>DATJEM010000108.1:0-2930 GCA_035496615.1 Leptolyngbya sp. | reverse complement strand
TCCGAGCATTCAATGTTGATGATCTAAAAGCAGTCGTCGCCCAAAATCAAGAAAGCCGTCGGCAAATGGCGATGGAAGCAGAAGCGCTCCTAGAGGAAGAAGTCGAAACGTTTGAAATCTGGTGGCGATCGCTCGAAACGGTTTCAACCATTAGCTGTCTACGCGACAAAGTGGAAACGATTCGGGCACAGGAACTCGAAAAAGCGCTGTCAAGGTTGGGAACGGAATTTGGCGATCGACATCGCGAAGTGATTGAAGCGCTCACCAAAGGGATTGTGAATAAAATTTTGCATGATCCAATGGTGCAACTCCGGGCACAGCAAGATATCGAAGCCCGACGACAGGCAATGGAAACTTTAGAACTGCTGTTCAATTTAGACAGTCAGCAAGCCGGGGTTTGAGCCTGAATGCGCTAAACGAAAAAATTCTTCTCTTGCCTAAAATAGTGCAGATATACTAAAATAAGCATAACATCACTTTGTTGATAGAGGAGTGATTTTAGGCGGTAAACTAAGCTCTGTTTAGGTGGCAAGAGAAGCAAATGGACTCAGTAGCGCATCTCAGTTCAGAGATTCAACAGCGAGTACAAGAACTCAAACGGCTGTTGCAGAAAGCAAGTTACGAATACTATGTGCTGGATGCACCGACGATCGAAGATGCGATCTACGATCAGCTTTATCGCGAACTCCAAACGATCGAAACTGAATATCCAGAACTGATTTCGCCCGATAGTCCGACTCAGCGAGTTGGAGAACGCCCTGCTAGTCAGTTTGCGTCGGTCAAACACAACATTCCGCTGTACAGCTTGGAAAATGCTTTCGGAAATGCTGACCTAGTCAACTGGGAACAACGGTGGCGGAAAGTTGCGCCGGATGTCAGCGACTTTGATTATATCTGTGAACTGAAAATTGATGGAAACGCGATCGCGCTGACTTACGAAAACGGCGTTCTTGTCCGAGGTGCGACTCGCGGCGATGGGATTGAAGGCGAAGAAATTACCCAAAACGTCAAAGCGATTCGATCGATTCCCTTACGCCTCAATTTAGAGCATCCGCCTGACATCGTCGAAGTGCGCGGCGAAGCATTTCTCTCGCTCGATTCATTTGAACAAATTAACCGCGATCGTGAACAAGCGGGAGAATCTTTGTTCGCCAATCCCCGCAACGCCACCGCCGGAACCTTGCGCCAACTCGATTCTAAAATTGTGTCGCAGCGCCGCCTTGATTTCTTTCCTTACACGCTGCATTTTCCCGGCAAGCTCGAAACGCAATGGGATGCGTTAGAACTGCTAAAACAAATGGGATTTCGGATCAATCCTGAACGATCGCGCTGTGCCAACCTTCAAGCAGTGCAGGAATACTGCGATCGTTGGTCAATCGATCGCACTAAGCTGCGCTACATGACCGATGGCGTAGTGATCAAAATCAACGCTCTAGCCCTGCAAGAAAAGTTAGGGTTTACGCAAAAGTTTCCGCGCTGGGCGATCGCGCTGAAATATCCGGCTGAAGAAGCCCCCACCATTCTCGAAAACATTGGCGTAAATGTTGGACGTACCGGAGCGATTACGCCTGTTGCAGAACTTCGACCTGTGCAGTTAGCCGGGACGACCGTATCGCGAGCCACGTTGCATAATCGCGATCGGATTGCTGAATTAGATTGTCGCGTGGGTGATACCGTAATTGTTCGCAAAGCGGGCGAAATCATTCCCGAAGTCGTTCGCGTTCTCATAGAGTTACGACCAGACGCAACCCAGCCGTATCAGATGCCTTCGCATTGCCCGGAGTGTGGCGAACCTGTTGTCAAGCCTGAAGACGAAGCTGTGACTCGCTGTATTAATCTCTCTTGTCCTGCTATATTGCGCGGAGCATTAACTCATTGGGCAAGTCGCGATGCCCTAGATATTAACGGAGTCGGTGAGAAGCTGGTTTCACAATTGGTAGATCAAACTGTAGTTCATTCTGTTGCAGATTTGTATGAGTTAACGATCGAACAACTCCTAACGCTAGAGCGAATGGGCAAAAAGTCAGCCGAAAAAATTGTCACCGCGATTCAGCAATCCAAATCACAGCCCTGGTCGCGAGTTCTCTATGGCTTAGGCATTCGGCACATTGGCAGCGTCAACGCTCAAACGCTGACCCAAGCCTTTCCCAAAGTCGAACAACTGGCACAAGCCACACCCGAACAAATCGAAGCGGTTCCGGGATTTGGGTCTGAAATTGCTCAGGCGGTTGCCCAATGGTTTCAAAACCACAGCAATCAGACTTTGATCGATCGATTGCGTCAAGCCGGACTGCAACTCGCAGGCGACGTGGCTCCAGTTGTGACAGATACTGCGATCGCAGGCAAAATTTTCGTCATCACCGGAACGCTGCCAACCCTCAGTCGAGATCAAGCGGAGGCATTGATTCAACAATCAGGCGGCAAAGTTGCAAGTTCAGTCAGCAAAAAAACGGATTACGTAGTTGCAGGCGAAAAGGCAGGCTCAAAGTTAGATAAGGCACAGGCTTTGGGCATTGCAATTCTTTCAGAAGCAGATCTCGTTCAGCTTGTTCAGCCTTAAAATCTCGCTATCATAGCAATAGTTGGAAGCTTACGTTATGAACAAAGTTGGTACAGCTTACATTCTATGGTTGGGCGGATTAGTGGGCTTGTCGGGCTTACATCGCTTGTACAACGGTGAGACAAAAACAGGATTGCTCTGGCTCGGTACCTTTGGGCTATTCGGGTTCGGGCAGTTGTTGGATTTGATCTTGATTCCAAAATGGTTGAAGTTCATAATGCTCGGCTAGGCGAACAGTTCAAGCCATTGTTAGAGCAGAACCCGATCGCGCTAAAAATCGAAAAAATTATTCTCCAACCCTCAAAATTCATTGCTGCAAAAGCGCCCCAACTGATCAAGCCAGTGCCGCCGATTTCTCACCAACAAGCGA
>DATJEM010000107.1:0-3431 GCA_035496615.1 Leptolyngbya sp. | reverse complement strand
ACGGCATGCGTTGTTTCGGAACTCGCTAGATCAACGTGGTAAAGAAACAGCCGTTTAAATTCTAGTAATACTTCTTCGGGCGGCCACTGTTTTACCGCTTCCAGGAGAAATTTGTAGAGCGTCTCTTGTGCCTGATAGATCTCTGGTGATTCAGACTGCGATCGAATTGCTCTCGTAGAAGTGATAGTAATCGGCTCCTCAACCCGCTCCCACTGATTCTCAGCATCCGGTCTTGAATTGTGAGGAGATCGATCTGATGTTGTACTCATAACTCCAGCACCATAATGAATGCAGCGATTCACGAACTCAGGTAGAATCTGTTTCAGTGAGGGTTTTCAGTGATAACCACGGACGCAATCACTCTGCTTCATTGTGCCCAAGTGCTAATAATAGACAAACAGCAGCTTGCTCTCTTCGATCGATCTTATTCAATCGAAATTTTTACTTCAAAGAACCAATAAATCAAAGGAGGTGAATAGAGTCTATCTATCACCCCCTTAATGCTGTCCCTTTTAGTTCAATCTGTCTAAGTCGTCTACCCGGCAGGTTTACTTCTCATCGGTGTAGGTGTAAGAACCCAGTTCACAGAGATCGAGGGCATCACGTTCGATAATCTGACCTTCTGCAAATTCGCCGCGAATGCCATACTCACAAGTCGTCTTGCCATCGGCGATCGTCACGGTTGCACTTTCTCCGGGTGCGATCGCCTCTTGGAGAATATTTTCTCCCCAGGTTTTAGAAGCGGTCGGCTCTACATAGAACTCCGTCAGCATTTTTGAGCTGTGATTATACAACGTAAACTGCAAATCTTCAGCCTGAGCGCTTTGCATGCCGATGACGAGAGCAGGCAATACTAAAGAAGAAGCCGTGAGAACTTGGCGAAACGTAGAAGACAACATCTGAGATTTCCTAAAGTGCTGATTGCTTCTCAAGCGTAAGCAACATACAATACAATCTCTTATCGTGTTTATACGGATTTTATAGGAAGCAGAGGATTTATATTTTACGCTTTGAGTAAGGCTTAAGCGGGATCTCAGAAGAGAGGTCTATTGAGGTATAAAAAATCACAGTCACGCATTTTAAACTTCAGGACAGATTGAATTGCTTTGGGTGGGGCAGTCCAGCGGTTTGTGCAATCGAACCGTTCGATGATCGCAACTTGTCGGTTGAGAGCCGCAAATCGATGCTAATATTTCCGAGAATTGATTCATAGAATGTTCAAAAAATTGAACGTTTGTTGCTCGATCGCTGCGGAAACTAATTTGGGTTCATCCAAGTCATGCAGATCTGGTAAAACCGAGTTAGTTCTCAAGTTGGTTCTACCGATTCGATGCAGCGAAACTTGAGTCAATCCCTCAGTTGCGACGGGAAGTTGCAATTGGATCGAGAGGGACAGTAAACGCCTCGAATGTCAGTCGATCGTATCGTTTTTCAAGCCAGGAGCAAACATGAAATCATTGGTTCGTTGGAGTACAACTGCTGCATTGGTGGGCGGAACCCTGATGACAACGCTAGTCGGAGGGCTACAAGCACTCGCCCTCACACCAGAGCAAATTACCCAAAAGCTACGGGCTGTTCCAGTGTTTACGATCGCGAATAATCAAGGTGCGCCGCTCGTTGCTCAACCGCCCAATGGTCAGAAAGGCAATCCAGTGGCAGGCGTATTTATCAGCCAAAAAGATGCCAATACCTTTCTCGCAAATCTAAAGACGAAAAACCCAGCGCTTGCGAAAGATGTCCGCGTCGTTCCGGTGTCTCTAGCGGAGGTCTACCAATTAAATCAAGGCGGTCAAGGAAAGCCCGACAAGCTCGACTTTGCTTATGTGCCCACGAAACAACAGCTTGATTCTGCGGTCGCAATCCTCAAAGCAGGCGGTCAGCAGGTGAATCAGTTCAATGGCACCCCGCTGTTTGTCGCCCGTGCAGGCAAAGATAAAGGTTTCTTGACGATTCAAGAAGGCAACCAGTCTGTGATTCCGATGTTCTTTAACAAGGAAGATTTGCAACCGCTGCTCGATCGATTCAAACAACAAAAGCCCGATATCGCTTCAACGGTCGATATTCAGGTTTTTCCGCTCGAAGGCGTGATGCAAGCGATGCAGAAAGAGAAAGACCCGCAGCTCGATAAGATTGTGCTGATTCCGCCGAAAGAAACGCTGGAATTTGTCCGATCGCAGCAGCCGCAACAGACACAGCCGCAACAGGTTGCACCTAAGCGCTAGTAAGCTGACAGGATGAGAGATTCAAATTTGTACTTGATTCCTGGAATTCGACTTTGGCAGTGGCGATCGACCGCAAAAGCTCAGTCGATCGTTCACGATATTTCCCCAGAGGAGGTCGATTGGCTCTTGCAAGAATTGGCAGGAGTGGATCGACTTTTTTTACGCTTACAGCCAGATCAGGCGATCGAATCAACGGTGTCGCTCTCTGAACTCGATCGACGTTGGCAACGACGGATCAGCGATCGAATGCCCATTCAGTATTTAGCGGAAATTGCTCCGTGGCGAGATTTTGAGTTGAAGGTTGCGCCCGGAGTCTTGATCCCACGACCTGAAACAGAATTACTCATCGACTTTGCGCTTTTACAAGAGTCGAGTTTGAGATCTGGACAGTGGGCGGATTTGGGGACGGGAAGCGGGGCGATCGCCATTGGACTGGCACGATCGCTGCCGGATGCCAGGATTCACGCGGTCGATCGAAGTTCTGAAGCATTAGCGATCGCCAAACAAAATGCTGAAAGGCTGAATGCGAAGATTCAGTTTTATCAAGGAAATTGGTTTGAGCCGATCGCGCATTTATCCCATTCCCTCAGCGGGATCGTTTCTAATCCCCCTTACATCCCGACGAAAATCGTTTCGGAACTTCAGCCAGAAGTCAGACTGCACGAGCCACGATTGGCTTTGGATGGCGGTTCAGATGGTTTAGAGAGCATTCGGCATTTGATCCAAACCGCACCCGATTATTTAATTTCGGGCGGTGTTTGGATGGTTGAAATGATGATCGGGCAAGCAGAGACGATCGCGGCGCTACTTTCGGCTCAGGGAAGCTACGATCGTATTACCATTCACCAAGATCTCGCTGGCATTGACCGATTCGCGATCGCTTACCGCAAGCCCAAAGACTAACCTAAAAATTAATGATGTTTCGTCCAACCCCCATTTCACCAGAACCCGGACAGGAATCTGTGTGGGACTACCCCCGTCCGCCCCGATTGGAGCCGGTCGAAAAGCGAATTCAAGTGATTTTCAACGGAGTGACGATCGCAGACACTCACGGAGCCATGCGCGTTCTCGAAACGAGCCATCCGCCCACATACTATCTGCCGCCCGAAGACATTCAGCAGCCATATTTAATTCCTTCTAGCCGTGCGACGTTTTGTGAATGGAAAGGACGCGGCAGCTATTACAGCGTTCAAGTGGGGGACAAAACCG
>DATJEM010000106.1:0-7581 GCA_035496615.1 Leptolyngbya sp. | reverse complement strand
CGTGGAGGGATGCGTACAGAAAGTATGGGCGTTTGTCGCTCCGAAAATTGTGGGCGGAAGGCTTGCCCCAACGCCGATCGGGGATTTGGGCTTGGAAAGAATGACGGACGCGATCCCGCTGACGCGCGTAAGTTGGAGAGCGATCGAGTCAGATTTGCTAATCGAAGGGTACTTAGGCGGAGAGAGCTAGACGATCGTATGCCAAATCGCGAATCAAGGTCAGGCGCGAATAGAGATAGCCGGATAGCTGGGTCGTTTCTTCTGAATCCAGCGGTTGTTGCTTTTCGACTTGCCCGACCAGAGATTGCACGAGGTGGGCATCGTCTAGATTGAGAAGGTGATTGGCTTGGGTCGCTTCTACCAGTGACCAGATTTGACGAAGAAGAGTAGGGTTCATAGAATAAAAAGGTAAGGTGGGTTCTTTTACGATACTGAATATAATTCGGAGTAGGCGAGGAACGCACAAGCCGATACAACAGTTATTAAAAGATCATTAAGTATTATCGCGAAGAGTGCAAGTGTAAAATGCCTTAGATTTGCTTCATCCTCTCCTATCTCTCCCTAACGATAGACTTCGATCGGTTCCTGAATGAATCGAATGTAAAGATGCTTAAAGGTCGATTTGAGCACGCGAGGCGCACCGAAATCGATCGGCATCATTTTGTCAGGAAGTCGCCAGTCTGGAATTTGAAGGTCGATCGGGGATAGATGCGGGAAGTCAATTTCGCCGATCGTTGAACCGAGTCCGAGCCGTTGGCTTTCGACGATTGTTGGAATTCTCGCCGGATCGACTTTGAGAACTTCGGCAACCGAGCGATCGAGCGCAAACACATCACGCGATCCGCCGAGAACGCCTAATGCCCTCGGTTCGCCGCCGCTAGGTCCGTTTCCTTCATGTCCGATAATGCCATCCATAATCGTTAGATCCGGCGCGATCGTGCGAGCCGTTTCGACCAGCATCGTGCCGAATCGAACCGGATCTTTTCCTGCTTCCATATGCCACCACGCTTTCATCTTGCCGGGAACACAGCCGAAAAGGTTTTTTACGCCCATCGTGACTGTTAATTGCATATGAGATTTGACTTTGGGCAGATTGATCACGACATCGGCTTCGATCGCTTCTTTGGACAGGAGCAAATGGTTGAATTCTTCGCCGATCGTTGCGTAACGTTTGCCTTTGAATTCGACGATCGGCAAATCGATTGACTCAGTTAGAGGCAAATAGCCGCTGGCTCTGGCAACTCCATAAGCGCTGCCAAACGCAGGGGCATCGCCGAGAAAAGGCTTTCCGCCTGCGTCCTGCACCATTTTCGCCACGCAATAGACAATTTCGGGGCGAGTGACGCATTCTTTTCCAGGACGTGCGCCTGTCAGTAAGTTTGGTTTTAGCAGAACGCGATCGCCTGGTTTGACAATGCTGCTCATGCCGCCAAAAGGTTCAAGCAGCGTTTCGAGGTGCGATCGCAGTTCAATCAAATCGTAGGATGTAGCGCGAAGCAAGCTAACAGTGGGTCGCATAAATCAGCGGATAGCGGGTTTTGCTAATTTAACTTTGAATGCCAATTTTGGGAAGTTCGGCGATCCCCCTGCTTGCTTGAACGAAAAGATATTCAGGGAACAAGGCGCTAGAATTGATTCTGCACTTCGTTCGGCAATCCGTGAATGAAAATTTTTCAGATTTCGACCTTATTGGGTCTTGGACTTGTGATCCTCACATCTTGCGGAAGCAATGAGCAACCTCCGACCGCACAAGCGTCTTCATCCCCGCTTCCTGTGCCGCAGGCTCCTGTCTCAACTTCGGGAATTCCAGCGTTACAAAGCGTGATTTCTAACACAACGACAGCCGTGAATGCCGGAGATTTTGCCAAAGCGAAGGTAGAGTTTGATAAGTTTGAAGACAACTGGAAAACGGTTGAAGATGGGATCAAAAAGAAAGCACCTTCGACTTACGACGCGATCGAAGCCGATATGGACAAAGTTGAAGACGCACTAAAAAACTCAGATAAAGCGAAATCTTTAGCCACGCTGCAAGCCTTGAGCCAGCAAGTTGCTGCTGTCACAAAATCGTAGGATTCACTATGAAGCGTACCTTTCGCAAGTATCATCGACTGCTGGGTTTGATTGTGGCGTTACCGCTGTTGTTGACGGTGCTGACCGGGATGGCAACAACGATCGAGCGAGAATGGTCACTCGATTTGGGTGTGACTTCACGGGTGTTGCTAAAGATTCACACCGGAGAAATCTTTCATCTTGAAAAGTTTTATCCGATTTTGGATGGATTGGGTCTGATCGCGCTCGTGATGACCGGGCTAAGTCTGTCCGGCGTGTTGGGTCGGAAGCGTCCAGGCACTCAGAGTTAGCCCACTTGAATCAATTTCAGTAAGTCATCGGTAGAAACCTTGCCGCTGATTTCTGTGCCTTCAAGTAAGCTATCTGCGAGATCGCGCTTATGTTGGTGCAAGTCTACGATTTGATCTTCGATCGTATCTTTTGCCACCAGTCGGTAGATGGTAACGGGTCGCTGTTGCCCGATGCGATGAGCGCGATCGCTGGCTTGGTCTTCAACTGCCGGATTCCACCATGGATCCATATGAATTACATAGTCAGCAGCAGTGAGGTTTAGCCCAGTTCCTCCTGCTTTGAGGCTAATTAGAAAGACATCACCTGTCCCGGCTTGGAAAGCTTCGATCCGTTTCTTGCGTTCAGCAGTAGAGGTGCTGCCATCAAGGTATTGATAAGCGATCGCTTTTTCGTCCAAATATTCGCGCAAGATTTTCAAGTGATCGACAAATTGACTAAATACCAAAACTTTGTGGCGATTGTCTAACAGTTCTTCTAACACTTCGCCAAATAGCTGAAGCTTCGAGCTTGGCAGGGGAGACGCAGGCGTAACTAAGCGGGAATTGCAGCACGATCGACGCAATTTCATGATTTCCGCTAACACTTGTAGATGCTTCTGACCTGCGGGTGCATCCGATTCTGCCAGCCTTTCCATTGCGCTTTTTCTCAGAGCTTCGTAAAAAATCCGCTCTTCGGGACTGAGTTCGACCTGCAATAAAATTTCAGTCCGAGAAGGTAGCTCTTGTAGAACTTGGGTTTTGGTGCGACGTAAGAGAAAGGGTTGAATCAGTTTTCTTAACCGAATCCGCGCTGATTTATCTTCAAAGCGTTCGATCGGGTTGGCAAATCGTTCATTAAATTGTTCTAACGAGCCAAGCAGTCCCGGATTGATGAACCTGAACAAATTCCATAACTCGCCTAAGTGATTTTCGATCGGGGTTCCGGTTGTAATTAATTTGAAACCACCTTGTAAATTCATTGCGGCTTGCGATCGTTTGGTTGCAAAATTCTTGATCGATTGCGCTTCATCTAAAATGATGGTTTGCCATTCAATTTTGGCTAACATCTGCGCGACATCATCTTGCTGAAGCAAGCCATAACTACAAACAAGCATGTCAAACGGTTTGAGTTGATCCAGAACTTTTTGTCGATCGCCGCTCCCAAACTGCACCACGTTCAAAGTGGGCGCAAATTTCTCGACCTCGCTGATCCAGTTCAAACAAACCGAAGTGGGCGCAATCACTAACGTTGCTCCATTGGCAGCACGGGTGAGAATTAATGCGATCGACTGCAAGGTTTTCCCCAATCCCATTCCATCCGCCAAACACGCGCCCACGCCCCAATGCGCCAATTTTGCCATCCAGCGAAAGCCTTCTATTTGATAATCGCGCAGTTCTGCCTGTAGCGTTGATGGCACGATGGGATCAAGCGTTTCCATTTCCTTCAGCTTTTTGATGTGTTCCTGCCAATGTTTATCGGCTTCGAGTTGTCCGACCTCATCGATCCAGTCTTCGATCGCGACCGCTGCGAGTGGATGAAATCGAGTGCCTTTGCCGTGTGGTTCTGCGATCGCTCGAAAGTCATCTAAGCGTTTGCGAAATTCTTGCGTCAGTGCGAGAAACTGACCATCTTCTAGGCGAATAAATCGGCTAGAGGTCTGACCGAGTAGCTCCAAAAGCCGCTGCATTTCCAGCACCGAATGTTCATCAAGCTGAATTTGTCCGCTTGCCGCAAACCAATCGCGCTGACGCTGAATCCTCATCTGAAAATCTGCGGTTCCGACTTGTTTGCGAATGCGGAATTTTTCGCCTTCAGGATGCGAGATGATGACGCGATCGCCGAGTTCCTGCAAATCCAGCAGGAGTTCTAAACAAGCTTCTGGATCTTCGATCCACCATTCACCGTCTTCTTCTTCGTAATCTTCTAAAGTGCGACAATCTGCGATCGCGCTCTTCATCAGTTTCTTTTCTTGTTTCAAATCGCGGGTGGTTTGTAGGCGCTTGCCATCCACTTCTGCGATCACCGTTTCGCCCCCCATGCCGGGACGATAGTATGATCCGCCCGTCGCAAAGGGGCGCACTAATGCTGCAACTTTTAGCCCACTTCCCGCAGGCAAGAGATGAATATTTGGCGTGGGATCAGCGGGCACTTCTTCGGCACTGATCCCACCGCCGATATCGGAATGCACGGTTACAAGCCCAGAAACCGCATGAATAGCAGCCAGTACTTGCTCTTTGGCAGCTACAGGCACATCTAGCTGATTGCGCGTTCCTAAAATCTCAGCAATCCGGCGATGTTCCGGGGTCATCTCGATCACTTTCAGCCGTGTTGGGCTTTCTTTGATCACAGCAATGTTTTGATTCTCTTTTGGGGCGGGTGAGAGTTGCAGGGTTAAGCGATCGTTCCGACCTTTTTTAACAATCAGTTCCGGCTCTCCTTGAACAATCTCGATTCGAGCATTCGTATCTTCCCAAAAGACATACGGATGTCCGACTAAGGCTGCGATCGCGCGTTCTCCAAACCGATAGTCTAACTGCCCATAATAGCCATGAGGTGAAGCTTTCAGTTCGGCGCAAGCTTTGCGATCTTGGTCAGTAAGGTAGGAAAATTCGCCGAGCGATTTATCTAACCGTTTCAGCGCAATGTTCCGACCTTTGCCCCACTCTCCTTTTACATTTAAGGATTGTTCCCGTGGTTGTAGAAACCATTGTTTTGCAGAAAACGTCACGAACCAAGCTAACCGCTGTTGTTTGGCTTCGGTTTTCGTAGTTTTAGTCGGTTCTGGCTGTAAGTTTACGAGGGCATTTAAGCATAGCTCCCAGGGTTCTTGCGACTGCATCAAATCAATCATCGGTGAGATTCCGGTTGATTGCTTTAACTGTTCTGCAACTTCACCAAACTTACGCTGAGGTCTGATCTTTGCTAAAAGTTCAGCCGTCTCTAGCGCAATCCAATCATAGCCAGCCGCTTTTGCGCTTTTGTAAAAGGTTTCGAGTCTGGCAAATGACAAGTATTTAGACTGAGCGGTGTCTGTCCAATACAGTGCAAGCGAATTTAGAACAGTTTCAAGGCTATGTTGATTGCGATGAGGAATCAGATCGAGCAGCCATTCTTTCTGAGCGATGTCTCCTTGCCGGAGTTGAATCACCTTCTCTAGCATCTCGTAAGTTGAACTGAGCCAATGTTTTGCTTGTCGTCCCAGGGTGGCGTAAGTCTTCGCTTCATTGAGTCTTGCGGGAGAGCCATCTTTGAGCAATGCTAGAACAAAGAAGATTCCAGTGAGGGCTTGAAAGTAAGCTTTACGCTTTCCGGTTCCTTTTCTTAATGCTGCGAGTGCGATCGAGAACTGTGCGATCGCACTTTCTGTCTCTCCCGTCAAAGTATTGAGCCATCCCCATAGTGCGGCACTGCTATCTTGATACTCTTGGGGAATGTTTTCTAAAACGACTCTAGCTTCAGCCAGTCTGCCTCTTAGCAGCAATTGTTCAACCAACAGTAGCGGTTGCCAATTGAACTTAAGCGATCGGTTGGTGCAGTCTTCTTGCAGTAGCGCAAAAGCTTCGTCCGCAGGAACAAGATGCTGATGGGAATAGCTAAGAATTCCAATCAACGCAGATTGATAGAGATCAGGCAAGAGCGATCGAAACCAAGTTGGATCAAATGGATTGCTACAGATGTCAGTTAAGACTTCATCTAAGGTAAATTTTCGCTTTTGGTAGCTGTACTTGTAATAGTCCTCGAATTGCTGAACGACGAATTTAAGGTCATTCTTATAAATACCAATCCGCACCTCGCGCAAAAATTGGCGTTCATTGGTGAAATATCTAGGTCCCGTTTTCCCATAGCTATGAACGGGCAAATGAAGATTGAGTGCGCTTACGATCGTCTCAAATTCCCCAACTTCGATCGCGTCCCGTGTCGCAACTTCAATTATCAATGGATTGCATTGTGAACCTTGACCCGAATTTTGGATCAAGAGTTCATCTTGAATTAAGCGATCGAGGTGTGGCTTAATTCCGGTGGTCGAATATGTCTTTCCGGTTTGATCTTTTGTGCCCAAAAAATTGAAACAAGCCAAAAACGAGGTGCGGCTAATCGGCTCATAAATCACCGAAAAAACGCGCACAATTTGCCGCTTTAGCGGGTCTAACTTGCGATAACGTTCAATCAACTGAGTTTGTTCGGCATCCATCGGCACTTAATTCAAAGGAAACGGATGCAATCCAGGATAACAAAAAAGTTTGCTCCTATTCTGCATAGACGATCGCAGGCACTCGCTTGTAGGCAGGAGTTCCCGATCGTGTTTCAATTTTGGGATTAAAAATCACATTCACTTCGGGATAAAACATCACTGCCGCACCGGGTCGAACGGCTCCATAAATTAATTCAACTTGCTCTAATTTACCAACATTTCCTTGAACGGTAACGCGCTGATGCTGCTGCAAACCCGCTTTTTCAGCATCAGTATGGTGCATCAAAATACAATTGCGATGGGGCATTCCGCGATAGTGATCGCCTTCTTTATAAACGACGGTATTGTGTTGCGAATAGCTTCGCCCAGTCATAATTGCAACGACCGCATTCGGCACTGAATCGGCAATATTAAATGCTGAAGCTTCGGGAAGATCCAACTTTGGTAAAGGCGCGACAATCAATTTTGCTTTGCCCGATGGGGTTGAGAATTTTGGCTCTGTGACGATGCGACCGCCGATCGTAAACTCTTCTTCAGTTTCATCGATCGTGGTCATTTTTTCATAGCCTGGAACCGTTTCTCCAATCAGTTGTCGCACATATTTCGTATCTCTTAGTTTGCGCCAATCAACTGGATAAGTACCGTGAATTCGATGGGCAAGTTCAGTGAGAAAATACACTTCAGCCATCAAATCGGCATCTTTTAGATGAGTCTCTCCGGTATCATTTAATCGGACAAAATTATTACCAGATTCAACGGTAGTTCGGTGCGGATTTTCAAAGCGATTCAATACGGGAATAATGATCGTGTTTTGTTTTCCTAACCCGTTGAAATGTCCTAAATTCGGTTTTGTTGCGAGATAAATGACGGTATCAACTTTACCGATCGCTCTTTTCGCTTGAGTAGTATCCGGGCTTGCCGCATACAAATTTCCACCCAAACATAGCAGCGTATCGACTTTGCCTTCATCTGCCGCTTCAATCAGCGATCGAGCGTCATACCCTTTGACTCGACTGAGCGATTTTCCTAACAGTTTCTCTAGCGATTCT
>DATJEM010000105.1:0-9662 GCA_035496615.1 Leptolyngbya sp. | reverse complement strand
TGAACTTGAGCATTCTTACCGCGTCGGAGTTGTTCAGCTCGATCGCACAGCGCTTCTTTCAAAGTGTGAGTTAAGCTTTCCACGTCGCACGTACAAATCCAACCGGACTGCGATCGCTCAATGTCTTGCCAAATATGAACTTGATCCGAAATCACGACAGGCGTTCCGACGCTCATCGCTTCAGCAACGGCAATCCCAAAGTTTTCGTAGTACGAGGGCAGGACAAATAGGTCAGCCGTTTCGAGTAAGGCAGTTTTCTCGCTTCCGGTGATGAAACCAACAATCGAGGTTTTATCTTTGAGGCTGGATTGGTGGATGCGATCGCGAATTTGGTTCTCATAGCTTGGGTCTTGAGGGTTGCCGCCTGCAAGGACGAAATGGAAGTCTCGATCGAGATTCTCTAAAGCGGGAATCAAAAGATCTAGTCCTTTTTTGGGGTCAATTCGGGACATGAAAAGCAGAATCGGGCGATCGTTGGGCAAGTGATATTTCTCGCGGATTGAATGCGATTCGGAAGGCGGCAAACTTACACCAAGTGGAATGACCAAATCGCGGGTGATAGTGTTGAATCGTTCCGAAGTTTTCGCTTCCTGGTCGCTGGTGAAATGAACGGCGGCGGCTCCGGCTAAGTTCGGACGCTCTAATGCCGCAGCGTAAAGGCGTTTGAGGTGGCGTTTTTTCTGGAGATCGATCGGATCGAGGGTTCCGAGCGGGCGAAGAATGTAGGGGAGTTGACGCGATCGAGCCACTGCCGCAGAACAAGAGCTAACGGGAGAAAAAAGCGCGTGAATATGGGCTAAATCGTAGTTCTGAGCGTTGTTGGAGAGCCAGCGGAGAAGATCGATCGAGAATTTATACCGACGGAACGGGGAGCAGCGGAAGTAACGAATTTCGTAACCGTTTTGCAGAACGGGAATGCCTAACGGAACCTCTAACGGAGCTTGTCCGACATCGCCGTTTGAATCGGTGGTGATGATGGTGACTTCGATTCCTGCGTCTGATAATGCGCTTGAAAGCCCTAAAACCATTTGGCTGGGACCTCCGTAGACTAGGGAGATCGATGGGATGATTTGTAAGATTTTCATGGTGTTAGAGCGATCGATAAAAGTCCAGTAATTCCTTCGCTAATGCCCGATTCGTATACTTTGAAATGGCGCGTTGATATCCTTGCTGACCTAAATCTTCTGCAAAATTGCGATCGTCAATTAGCTGTGCAAGTCGATCGCTTAAGGCTTCGACATTCCCTTCTGGAAACACGAGTCCGGCTTGTTCGATCACATTTGGAATTTCACCGGAATTAGAACCAATTACCGGAACTTGACACGCCATTGCTTCAATCAAAACGTGCCCGAATTGCTCTTTCCATCCGGCTGAAGTTAGCGTCTTAAATTGATTCGTTGTTTCAGAAGGTAAAACGAGCGTATTCATTAAATTGATGTATCGATAAACATCCGCATGAGGAACGCTTTCAATCCAGATCAAACGATCGTGAATTCCCAGTTTTTCTGCTTGCTGAATCAGTTCTGATTTGAGTTCGCCGCGTCCCAATAGAAGCAATTTCCAAGTGCGATCGCGCAGTTTTCCTAATGCTTTGATTAGCGTCAGAATTCCTTTCTCAGAGACGAATCGCCCAACAAATCCAACCACAAATTCATTAGCATTAATTCCAAGTCCTGTAGCAAGTTCGGGCTGAGATTGAGGACAAAAGAGAGTTTCATCCACACCTAATTGCGGCATGATGCTAAGTTTTCCTGAATAGCCACGATCGCGCAGTATTGCTGCACCGTCTTGATTTCCAACAATGATCCCGTCAGTGTTTTTGAGGTTATAAGCTTCAAGCAGTGAAATTGGAAACTTCAACTGATAAGGCAAATTCCACCAAGTGAAAAAGAGATTCTTGGCTTTCAATCCAAGTAGACGATTTAGCGTAATTAACTGAGCGTATGCCAGCGATTTTGAGCCTTGTTCTACTTGAATGATATTCGGACGAAACTCCTTTAATAACGAGATTAAATCCGTTCCAAAGGTGAGCAGCCCTTGATTATTTTGGCTGAAGTTGGAAATCGGAACGACTCGAAACGAGCCTTCTTCTCGATGGTGAGTCTCGATCGGATCTTTCATCACACCGCCCGGTTTCCACCGCTTGGGAACGACGATCGTAACCTCGATTTCCGGTTCCAAGTTCGCGAGGGTTCGCAGCTTTTCGCAGTTGAGATCAACAATATAAGAATGACTAACGACTAAGATTTTCATGCTTTTACCTGTCGATCGCGGTGCGTGTAAGTTTGTCCATCATTCCAAAGAGAGCGGATCAGAGTGGCGATCGCGCTTAAAAACCCCAGTGAATAGAATCCGAATCGCGTCACAATTTTGATTGGAGAGCCGCTTTTGTGACAGGGCGGACGACCTAAAACATGACAGTCAAATAATCGCAAAAAGAAGCGCGTCGCTTGACGAAAGGTGAGATTGTTTAAGCCCATCAAAAAGTGATTGTGATAAAACGTGATCTGGTATTTCAAAGACTTGGTGCTGATGTCGTGACAGCCGCCTGTTTCTTCACCCAAATGCACTAAAGAGGCTTCCGGGTCGTACCAAATCTTCAATCCCGTCTGGCGTAATCTGAGACAAAAATCCGATTCTTCTCGGACTGCACTGCCGCGAAAGCGCTCATCAAACCAAATATTGTATTGCTCGAAGACTTCGCGACGATACGACATATTGCAGCCGCGAGCGCTCAAAACTTGCTGAGGTTTTACGGTATGCACTAAGTTCAAGTGATACCAAGCGATGCCGGGATCAGACGCTTCGGGAGGTAAATCTTGAATTTCTAAATCAGGGGCAAAATCGGCTAGCTTCATTCGATCGAAGACTCGACCTGCCACTGCCCCAATGTCCGATCGCTGGTAATTTTTTGCGTGTGCCGCCAAATATCCTGGCTCAAGCTGCACGTCGTCATCAATGAAGAGGAGAATTTCGCCGTTCGATCGGCGTACTGCATAGTTTCGCGCCCCTGGCAGACTTGCCCAGTCGAGCTTGAGCCACTGAATCTTGCCGACTTGTGCCAGTTCTGCTAAAAATTCTTGAGTATCGGGCTGATGTACAGGAGTTTGATCGACGACGAGGACTTCGTAATGTGAGTAATCTTGCTTCAGGACATCAATTAAAGTGTCTCGCAGCGGTTCTTCTCGCCCATATGTCGGGATCACAACAGAAATAAAGGGTTGAGTCATATTTGCAAAGGAAACAACGTCGTTAGTGTTCCCTCAGCCGCACTCTCTACAGCTTCGATCGTGGTGTAAATTGGCATTCAATTGAAAAATACCGCGCCATTCGTCGATAACGTCACGATGTTTACCGATAACGTTACGCCATTCGTCGATAACGTTACGCCATTCGTCGATAACGCTGCAATGTTTACCGATAACGCCGCGATGTTTACCGATAACGTTACGCCATTCGTCGATAACGCCGCGATGTTTACCGATAACGCCGCGATGTTTACCGATAACGCCGCGCCATTTGTTGGAAACGCGATCGAGCAAATCACAAACCGAAATCCATTGCCAATGAATCAAGCTCTCTCTACCGCTTGCGTTTTTTCTTTTTCTTTGGGTCTTCGATCACAATTGGCTCCAAGCGATCGAGTTCCGGTAGCTTCAATGCAATTCCCGCAAAGAACCAGTAGTAAACCGCCACCGGATCGACATCTAGCGGATAGTAATAGGTGTTATAGCTAATTACCAGTACAAATGTCCACAAAACCGCGCCGTACCCTCGGATATTCTTGTCTTTGACGGATCGATAGGCTCTAAAACACGCGATCGTTAGCGTTGTCACCACCACGATGAACAAAATCACCCCGATTGGCCCAATCTCGTACATCACCTTTGGATAATACGTTTCAATCAGTTCTGTCTCTCCCATTGCTCGCGCTGAATTCGTTGCCCGTCCGAGACCCTTGCCTAGAAAACTCGCCCCTCGCACTACGGTATTAAACTGCTCACTGATAAACGCATCGGGCGGCGACGCATTCCACCGACTGACCGCACTATCGAGCCGTTCTTGTACTACCGCTGGATTTGATGCCATCGCCAGCACGATCGCGATCGCTAACCCAGCCCCGATCGGCACAAACCGCTTCAAATTCGCCACTTGTCCCGTCGTAAACAACTGAATCACAATCACCAGCGGCACCAGCATCAACGCGATCCGCTGCCCACAAATCACCGCCATGACGATCGTACTCAACATGCCAACACCGCCGACGATTTTCCAGATCAGACTGCGATCGAAAAATGTAACGGCATAGGTCGTAAACGCACTCGTAATCAAATACCAGCCCCATTGCCACGGAGCCACGAACGTTCCAGGTAGTCGAATCACCCCTTGCTCTGGCGTATAGAGCAACGATCCGCCTACAAAACAGCGGGCATCAAGCGAAGCCTTAAATAGCGCGGCTCCTTCGCCAACCGTTCCCTTACATCGTCCCGTTTTCAAGAACATATACTGCACAAACGCAAGACCACAGCAGATAATCACCACCACCACTGTGACTCGCATGAAGTTGTAGACATCCTGCTTTTTTTTCATCAAATAATACGCGCAGGGAATCAGCGGGGCATAGCCGACCAAGACTTTTAGCCCCAAAATTCCCATCAGGATTGGCTTCTCGGTTGGTTTTCCCGTAAACTGCTGCGCTCCATTCACAAACAGCAATACCAACAGACAGTAGACAAACAACAACAGCAGCGGAATCTTCAGCGACTTCGGGATCATCAGGGTCAGATTTTGTCGCTTGCACTGTTGATAGATGGTGATCAGTGCCGGAATATACATTCCGTCTTTTGCCAACTGCATTAAAGGATTGTTGCCCACAGTTGCATAAGTGATCGTCCCGCCAAACGGTAGATAAATCATGAAAGCGTGCAGGGCAGACCAGGGAAACTTGAACGACAGCATTAACGTTAAAAGTCCTGCAAATCCACCCACTCCACCTTTGATGCCGCCGATCGTAAACAGCACCATCCCAACCACCAATGACACACTCGTTGCCATCGAAATAAAATTCATGGCGGCTTTGCGAACCTGAATCGCTTTGCGCTTTTCGGCTAATCGCTCTTTAAGGGTCAGGGTTGAGTCGGAGTCGATCGAAGATTTTGCTTTCCGCTTTTTTGCCATAGAACTCGGCAGCGCCGTTGTCAAATTAAGCACCTGAATCATAGCCGAGAAGCCGCGATCGGGAAGACTAATCGCAGCCCTCCATCTCACCCGAATCATGCTCAATCGAAACACGCTGCTCTACTGTCGAAAAAGTCTCACATTAGAAGCCTTGCTCATGGGTGCGATCGTTCTCGGTATTCTGCTTCGCTTGCTGAATCTTGGCACGCGCGAATTCTGGTACGACGAAGTACTTTCCCTGCTACTTTCGACCGGTCAAAAGATTCGCTACTCGCTTCAGGGCGATACTCCGGTCGAATTGGCGCAATATACAGCGCTGTTGCACCTGCCACCTGAAGGATCTTTCGCAGCGATCGCCAAAACGATTCAAGGGTTGCTGCGGGGACTATACGCTGGGGAACCGCATCCGCCGATTTTCTTCTTTACCCAGCATTTCTGGTTGCGCTTATTCGGCAACAGTGAAACCGCAATGCGAAGTTTACCAGCGTTATGGAGCGTGGGCGCGATCGCAGCCGCCTATGGACTCGGACGCAAACTGCTCGATCGACGGGGCGGCTTAATCTTTGCGGCACTGCTGGCGACGAATCCCTTCTATTTGTTCCACTCGCTGAATGTGCGAATGTATGCCCCGCTCGTGCTGTGGGCAATTCTGAGCGTCTGGGCACTGCTCGAAATCATTTCGCGCCCTCGTTGGCAATGGCAAGTCGCGTTTGTTTTGTCGATCGCATTCGGTCTACTGACGTTCTATTTATTCATTTACTGGGTCGTCGTTCTTGCCGTGCTCGTGCTTGTGCTTGATCGGTCTCGCTGGTTTCAGCATGGCGTGAGCATGACGATCGCGGGACTCCTCACCTTGCCCTGGGCAATTTTTGGCACATTAAAACAGTTACGAAATGCTGACCTCGATCGGTTCGGAGTCCGAGAAGGCAATCCCGTCATGCTGCATCTTCAAGATCTTTTTCAAACGGTAGGAACTCATTTAGTCATTGGCGACTGGGCGACGAGTCTCCCGATCGCCGTTCCCGTGATTGCCGGACTAACGGCAAGTTTAGGGATTGGACTTATGACCTTCTACCTCTGGAAGACTGGTCAAAAAATCAGCTTAACGGTAGGGTTTGGAATGGGGATTTTGCCGCTGCTCCTGGCGTTTGGCGTTGATATTTTGGCGCGAAAATATACGCTGGGATTCGGCTGGGGTCGATCGCTGATTTTTGCTTTGCCGGGATGCCTGTTAATGCTAACGATCGCGATTCATCACCTCAAAGCGCAGCAAGGAATGATCACACTTGCGCTGCTCTTGGTCTATCTCTCGATCGACGTGAGTGATTTGACATTACGACCGCGATCGATGTTTCATCAAATATCAGAGATAGTTGGCTCAACCCCAACGCTAATCGCCATGGACTCTCAAGCTTGGGGGCACGTCAATCGGTTAGCGTATTACATCCCCCCGACCGTCCGCGTCGATCTACTCGCGCAGCCTGCTAGTAAACTGAGTACGAGCCTCAAAACCGCACTCAGGGAGTCTGGCTATCGTCGCGTCATTTGGCTAGAAAGTGCCGCTCCCGTTTGGTCTCCACCTGCGACCGAGCAAGACCGTCAGCAAATTCAACAAGTTTTAGAGGAACGATTCTCGATCGCCAAGACTCAATCTCTTTCGGGAACCATGAGCCTAGATCAATTTCAACTGAAGCTGTATCAATCTGTCCCGTAATTTCTGTCGTCTTATCCTAACTGCGTCATGATTGTGCCTCCCTCTCTTCTTTCTCCGCCATCAGGTGCCTTGAAAATCCCTCACGCTGCTGCGATCGAGCGAACGCCGACCTCGATTTACTTTTCGCTCGTGGTTCCAACCTACAACGAAGGGCGAAATATCGAACAAGTGGTGCGAGTGCTGTCAGGATTGCTCGATCATGCGCTGCCAAACGATTACGAGCTAATTATCGTGGACGATGACAGCCCCGATCGAACTTGGGAAATCGCGCAGCAGATGACCGCAGACTATCCGAATCTGCGAGTGATGCGGCGGCAAGAAGAGCGGGGATTATCAACGGCGGTGATTCGCGGTTGGCAAGCGTCACGCGGAGAAGTCTTGGGTGTGATCGATGGCGATTTGCAGCATCCGCCGGAAGTCTTGCTGAAATTGCTGCAAGCGGTGAAGAATGGCGCAGATCTGGCGGTGGCAAGTCGGCACATTGAAGGGGGCGGAACCAGCGATTGGGGATTTGTGCGGCGGCTGCTTTCGCGGGGCGCTCAGATGGTTGGACTGATTATTTTGCCGAGTGTCGTCGGGCGGGTGTCTGACCCAATGAGCGGCTACTTTATGGTGAAGCGTCGGGTGATCGCGGAGTGCCTGCTAAGTCCAGTCGGCTACAAAATTTTGCTTGAAGTTCTCGGTCGGGGTCAAGTCGATCGCGTCACCGAAGTCGGCTACGTCTTCCAAGAGCGTCAAGAAGGCGAAAGTAAAGTCACTTGGCGGCAGTATGTGGAGTACTTAATGCACTTAGCAAAACTGCGATCGCGCGGTCGGGTGAGTCGTTTGCGCGAGAAGTTCCAACTCGGTCGCTTTTTGCGGTTCGGCTTGGTTGGCTTTAGCGGTGTATTCGTCGATTTGGCGGCATTTTATTTATTACGATCGCAGTTTGATTTGGGAATCGCTCGGAGTACGATGCTTTCCGCAGAACTCGCAGTCATCAATAATTTCTTCTGGAACGATCTGTGGACGTTTGGCGACATCTCCCGGCGGCAACCTGGCAAACAGCAACAATTCAAGCGATTCTTGAAATTCAACCTGATCTGTTTGATGGGAATTATCCTGCAAGTCTTGGTCGTGAGTCTATTTCACGATGCCTTTCGAGTGAGTGAATTTGTGGCAAAACCGATCGCGATCTTCATTGTCACTTTCTGGAATTTCTGGATCAATCTCAAACTCAGTTGGCGGGTTACTGATGTCGATCGTCGATAGCGTTTAGCTGCGACGGGCGATCAGGGAAAGAAGCGGCTCTAAAATGATTTTCCGAGGGTCGATCGGTTCGCCAAAATGTAGCCTGAGCCTCGCAAAATCCGTTTGATTCAAACGTTCTATCCCTCCAGAATCAGAGGGGCGATTCATCGGATAGCTGAATTTCTTTTGAGTTTGGCAATTATTTTATAAGTGCTAAATGCAATCAAGCAAGTTGCTCTAAAGTGCTTCAATCTGTATAGTAAGTCAATTCCTATACTTCAAGAATCTGTGTGAATTTTCCAGTTTACATTGGGGTTGGGGCGTTCAAAATTCACCCCCATGTTTTCTTTGAAGCGATCGCATACACGGTAGCGCTGCGGTTATCGTTGCGAAATTTTCGTCGAGATATCATTAAACCAACTCAGAGAAGCTCGATCGTGGTTGCGGGAATGATCGGGGCGTTGCTCGGCGCAAAAGTACTCGTGATTTTGCAACATTTTGATCTATGGTGGCAAAATCAAGCGCAATTTATGTTGATGCTAGTTCAAGGCAAAACCGTTGTGGGAGCGCTGTTAGGAGCGGTAATTGGAGTTGAACTGATCAAAAAAATCATGGGGGTAAAACAATCCACCGGGGATGTATTTGTATATCCGTTGATTCTAGGAATGGCGATCGGAAGAGTTGGATGTTTTTTAACTGGACTTAGCGATCGCACTTATGGAATTGCTACAAATTTGCCCTGGGGCGTTAATTTTGGTGACGGAATTTCGCGACATCCCACCCAGCTTTATGAAATTGGATTTTTACTATTACTGATCGTGTTTTTGAAAGTCCGATCGCGCTATTCCATTCAATCCGGCGATTTGTTCAAATTCTATCTGGTTGGCTATTTGAGTTTTCGCTTATTGATTGATGCCATCAAACCCGAATTTCATCCCGTTTTAGGTTTAAGCGCAATTCAGATTGCCTGTTTTTTGGGATTGATCTATTACCGCCATAGCATTCTGAAAATGTTTAGATTTCAAGAGGTTTAATCAATGCCAACTCGTCCCTATTTGTTCTACGGCTTAACCAATAGTGTCTGCTCAAAATGCCTTGCAAAAGTTGAAGCCAAGATCATTTTTCAAAACGATTGTGTTTATTTGGTCAAGCACTGCACGATTCACGGACGAGAAGAGGTTCTCATTGCTGATGATATTGAGTATTACAAACAATGTCAGGAATTCATCAAGCCAGGAGATATGCCGCGGCGGTTTAATACCCCGATCGATCGAGGATGTCCCTATGATTGTGGACTGTGCCCAGATCACGAGCAGCATAGTTGTTTAACGCTGGTTGAAGTCACCGATCGCTGCAATTTATCTTGTACAATTTGTTACGCCGATTCTGGAGTTGAGGAATTTTCTCACGCCAATGTACCGAGGCGCGATCGAAGTTTGGCAGTGATTGAACAACTGTTTGATAACATCGTGGCGAACGAAGGTGAACCGGATATTGTGCAAATTAGCGGCGGCGAACCCACGATTCATCCTGAATTTTT
>DATJEM010000104.1:0-9775 GCA_035496615.1 Leptolyngbya sp. | reverse complement strand
TCTGCGAGAATCAGCCAGAATGCAATTTTCATTGGAGTTGGGCTTTAGCAGTTGATGGCTTCAGCTTTTGAAAGATTGGCTCCAATCGAAGTGCATCCGCGCAAAAATCAATCTCTCCCCAATGAATGTAACGACCATTTTCGCTGAGTTTGGCTTGAGAAAATAGTTTTGGATTGCGAAGAGTGGTGAAAATTCCGCCTTGCTCGATCGTTGCATTAAAATCTACAACCGTTTCAAATCCATCTGAATAGATCAGCCCGATTTGGTAATTTTCTAAAGGTACGAGGGTCAAAATTCTGTACAGCATAAACCTCACTCCAACGGTTCAATTTTTGTAGTGGCTTCAGCTTGACGGCAGTGTTGCCAATTTTCCAGCAACTCAGTCTGATGAAGTTCTGCCCATTCCAGCACCATAGCTCGAACTCGATTTGGGGCTTTTCCGTCAAGCACCTCAGTGGGTGAAATTCTAACGATGATCTCAAATTCGCCGTAGATTGCGTGAAAGTGAGGGGGTGCATGATCATTGTAAAACATCCGAATCAAAATTCCATAGAACTCAGAAATTACAGGCATTCTACACTCCTCACGAGCCTCACCGTTCTGCTTATCTATGACCTAGAGTCATAATTTTTTTATGCCCACCCTTAAATACTCAAGCCAATTGCCGCCTCCCTAGATACTCTTCTTCTGATCATCAAAACCAATTTTTCGACCTGTCTTGCTTTCTAAATCGCCTACCCTTTTTGTTATCTGTATTTCTTCTACTGTTCCAAGTCTCGTAGCGCAAAGGATCATTGTTTTGTAGTATTTATGTATCCAAGTGGCATCGCTTTATGACTGATCCAATTCTGCAATGGCAAATTCATCCTGACTCTGAGGTTCCGGATGCTTTCGTGCAAGCGGTTAAACAGCAGGCTCCGGGAATTGAGGGACGGTATTTGCCTCAGCTACTTTGGCAACGAGGAATTCGAGAAGTCGATCGATTAGCGGGATACCTATTTGCTGCAAACTATCAGCCGACCCGCGCGATCGAGTTTGGACAGGAAATGCAGTGGGCGGTTAAGCGATTGGTGCAGGCGATCGAGCGAAAAGAAACGATCGCAATTTGGGGCGATTTTGATGCGGATGGTGTCACTTCGACAGCAGTTTTATGGGATGGGCTAGGGCAGTTTTTTCCGCAGAATCAGAAGCTGTTTTACTACATTCCAAATCGATTTACCGAATCACACGGACTTTCAAAGGTTGGTATTGATCAACTTCAGCACGTTCAATTAATCGTGACGTGCGATACGGGCAGTACGAATTTAGCTGAGATTCAATATGCTCAAAGCTTAGGGATGGATGTCATCGTGACGGATCATCATACGTTGCCGGAGTTGCGCCCGCCTGTGGTTGCGATCGTCAATTCGCGATCGCTCGAACAGAACCATCCTTTTGCTTCACTCTCTGGGGTTGCGGTTGCTTATAAGCTCGTGGAAGCATTGTATGAAGCGTTGCCTGACGTTCCTCAGCAGTCGATCGAAAACCTATTAGATTTAGTCGCGATCGGATTGATTGCTGATTTAGTTGAATTGAACGGCGACTGTCGCTATTTGGCGCAGCGAGGAATAGACCAACTTCAGAAACAATCGACCCAAGAAGCAACTCGTCCGGGAATTGCGCGACTGTTGGAACTGTGCAAGCGATCGGGCGATCGACCGACTGACATTTCATTTGGGTTAGGACCTCGGATCAATGCGGTGAGCCGAATTCAAGGAGATGCTCATTTTTGTGTGGAACTATTGACCAGCCAAGATGTGCAACGCTGTCGAGAGCTTGCAGACGAAACAGAACTCGCAAACACGCGCCGCAAAGCTTTGCAAAAAGATGTATTGCAACAAGCGAAGGCAAAACTCGCTCAAATTGATCTTTCAACAACTGGCGTGATTGTTTTATGGGATGAACAATGGAGCGCGGGAGTCTTAGGATTAGTGGCAGGTCAGCTTGCTCAGGAATACGGTAAGCCTACAATTTTACTCACGATTGATGATGAATTTGCGCGAGGATCAGCCCGATCGACCAACCAAATTGATCTCTATCAGTTAGTTAAAGATCAGGCACATCTGTTAGATCGATTTGGCGGACATCCATTTGCAGCAGGGCTGAGTTTAACGATCGATAATCTGCCGTTATTTGCTCAAGCTGTAAATCATCGCCTACTGCAACAAACCGAACCGCCGACTCCAGCGATTCAAGCGGATCTCTGTGTGACTGTGAGTGAGCTTAATTTAGAACTCTACAAAGAACTTCGATTGATTGAACCTTGCGGAATGGGCAATCCGATCCCGAAGCTGTTGATCCAGAACTGTTGGTTTCAAGCCGGTAGAAATCGAAAGATTGAAGATCTGCGCGGGCGCAAGGTGGAATACATTCGCACACCGTTCACCATTTGGGATGAATCGGTTGAGAAAGGCTTTCCGGGCGTTTGGTGGGGACACTATGCAAATGAATTTCCGTCGGGGCGATGTGATGCGATCGTAGAACTTGAAAACAATACCTATCACAAACGCTATGAAGTTCGCTTAGTTGCAGTACGATCGCGAACTGAAATTAGTCCTGCTGTGAGCAATCGATGGCTGTTAGATTGGCGGACTGAACGATCGAATGAAGCTGCGATCGAGCTAAAAACCGCTCCTGCAAGCTGGCTAGAACTGCAAATTTGGTTTCGACGCGCTTTGAGGGAACAGCGCCCTTTGGCAATTTCTTATCCACCACCTATGTTGCCAAGCGCGATCGAGGTTTGGCAAACTCTCGTTGGCATTGCGAAATATCTTAGCCGCACTGGAAAGACCGCCACTCGACAACAGCTATACGATCGGTTGCACATTGGAGACATTGCCCTAAAAGCAGGATTCAAAGCGCTAGAATGTTGCGGCTTTGAAGTGACTTATCACAATCAGAGCTTTAATTTTGCTGTTCGGGAACAAGAGCCATCACATCCTGAAATCGAACCATTCTTAACCGCCGTGCGAGAAGAACAATTTTATCGCCAGTATTTTGCTCAGGTGCCATTGAGTACGATCCAAGCGATCGCGGCACAGTGGAATTCTGCAATTTTGGCGAAAGAATAGATGGAATCGCTATGATCGAAACTGAATAGAGTCATAAAGACGGTAGGGAGACTCGATCGATGTTGAGTGCGGGACAAACGCTGTACGATCGCTATCAACTGAAAGAAAAATTAGGACATGGCGCAGGACGACAGACTTGGCTGGCGATCGATCAGTCAACTTCTGAGACTGTGGTTGTGAAATTATTGGCGTTTGGAGAACAGGCGCAATGGGATGATCTGAAGCTGTTTGAGCGAGAATCTCAGGTTTTGCGGCAGTTGGATCATCCCCGCATTCCCAAGTGTCGGGACTCGTTTTCGATCGACGAGAATATTCTCTGGTTTGGCTTGGTGCAAGACTACATTCCGGGAACATCGCTAAAGGATTTGATTCGAGACGGCAAGCGATTTTCTGAAGCAGAAGCGAGGAAGATTGCGCTTGAGATTCTCAACATTCTGCGCGATTTACACGGGCTAAATCCTGCGGTTTTGCATCGCGATATCAAACCGAGCAATTTGATTTTGGGCGCGGATCAACAGATTTATTTGGTCGATTTTGGTGCAGTGCAAGATCGCGCAACGGTCGAAGGCGCAAGCTTTACAGTCGTCGGAACGTATGGCTATACGCCGATCGAACAGTTTGGCGGTCGGGCGGTTGCCAGTTCTGATTTATATGCGCTAGGGGCGACGTTGATTCACTTACTGACGGGTGCGGCTCCAGCGGATTTACCCCAGCAGCAGCTTAGGATTCAGTGGCGCGATCGGGTGACGTTATCGCCCGCGTTCGCAAATTGGATCGATTATTTATCTCATCCAGATTTGAATCAGCGTTGCCCGTCAGCAGTTCAGGCAATCGATCGATTAACATTGGCAGATACTCCTTCTTTTGCTCCGGTCGAACGTCCGAAAAATACGCGAGTTCAACTAGCGCGATCGAAGAAACGATTGGAAATTATCATTCCCCGACAGCATCAAGAAAACGAATCTCAGTTCGGATTGCTGCCCTTAATGATGGCAGGAGTCGCGTTGCCGCTGCTGATGTTTTTGTTTCCAATGTTGATGTTGATGGTTGTGGCTGGACTGTTGAGTTCGGCAAGCTGGATCTTGATTTTGGGTGCGGCGGTGTTTGTCATGTTCATGAGTCCCGCATTTCAGCGAACCTATGTGAAGTTCGAGCGGCGAGAATTTATCGTCGAAACGCAGCGCTTTGGGACAACTAGCAATCGGATGACGGGCATTACCCGCGATATTCGAGAAGTGCGACGCGATGCGAATGGGTTAATTACAATTACCTCAGGTCCCTATCGCACTGGCTATCGATTGCACCAATTTGGGCAGGAACTTACAGACTTTGAGCAAGCTTGGGTGCTGAAAGAAATTCGATCGTGGCTCAAACTCAACTAATTTCTATCGTTTGCCCGTAACGATGTAAGCGACTCGTTTACCGATGTTGGCGGAATGGTCTGCAATGCGTTCCAAATGGCGAATGACTAGCACTTGCAGCACGATCGGTTCGATCGCGCCTTTGACATCGCGCTGACACGCCAACAAATTGTAGAGCGTTTCATAATCAGCATCGACAGCATCATCGCGCTGACGCACATCAAGCGCCAAATCAGCATTCAGATCAGACAACGATTCTAAACTGAGCGCCAACATTGCTCGACATCGATCGAACATTTGACGAATTTGATCCCTGTAGGGCGATTCAGGATACGGAAACAATCGTATCGCGACATCGCCCAAATTTTTGGCATAGTCTCCAATGCGCTCCAGATCCCGCACTAGTTGCATCAACGCACTCAACAATCTTAGATCTTGAGCAACTGGCGATTGCAGCGCGATCAGATTGACACAATCGAGTTCGATTTGTTTGTAGAGTCGATCGATTTTCTTATCTTGTTTGTGAATCTGTTCGGCAGCAGCAATATTACGCTCAAACAATGCTTCTCGCGCCAAACAGCACGATCGCTCGACCAACGCGCCCATGCGTAAGACATCTCGCTGAATCCGCTTGATCTGACGCTCAAAATGCACCCGAATCGCTTCTTGACCTTCTGGCGGGGTTCTGTAAAGCATTTTTTGTTATTAAGGGGATTTGATGCAATAAAACGTTTAACTATAACAACAGATTTTTCTAATGTCAGGTGTTGCATAAGACGTTCTCAGGTATTTTCTATTTTAGTTCGATCGAATCTGGAGATGATCCTGTAATCTATCGAAATCCCTACCACTTAAAATTAGAAATGATCGCGAACCTTATTTCGACACCCGCTATGTTTTCTGCTGAAGATTCTCTCAGTCTCGCCCCTTATTCTCAAGGACACAGTTTGTTTGCTCAGTTAAGAAGCCGCTTTCCGCAAGGCGCACTGGTTTCGGAACTGGTGCAGATTCATGATGGGCAATTTGTCGTCAGAGCGATCGTGCAGGTGGGAACAACGACCATGGCAACGGGCATGGCAGCGGCTGAAAAGATCGAAGTCGCGGAAGATCGCGCCCGCGTCCGAGCCATGGAAGTGTTGGGAATTTCGCCGACGGGCGGCGCAGCGACGTTTGATGTGTCCGCGCGATCGCTGGGAGAATTGCCCAAAACTGAACTACCCAAAACTGAACTACCCAAAAGCGAATCGCCGAAAGAAGTTGAACCGAGCATGACAATGGAATCGATTCCAGATCTGCCGTTGCCAGCGGTCGAAGACTTGGTTCCCGAACTGCCGAAGAAAACCGTTCGTAAGCAAAAAGAAGAACCGATCGAAGCTGCTCCCGATTTGATTTCTTTTCCAGGCTTAGATTTACCCGAAATCAAATCTGCGCCGCCAGAATTTACGCGAGAGCCTGTAGACTATACGCCTGACTTTGAGGAAGACGAAATGGAATCGCCTGCACCAGAACCGATCGATTTATCCGACGCGATCGCCCAAATTGGCACTGAAATCGATCGGATTGGCTGGACGAAGAAACAGGGTAGCACTTATCTTCAAGATACTTACGGCAAGAAAACTCGCGCTGAACTAGACGAAGACGAACTGATCGAATTTTTGCACTATCTAAAAGCTCTACCTTCAAAGGGTCAAATTCCTTTCTAACTTATGACATCGATCGCTGCACAGCCTTACGAATACAAGTTACCGATCGAGAGTCAAGTCGCACTGATTGTGATTGATATGCAGCGCGATTTTCTCGAACCGGGCGGATTTGGGGAAGCGTTGGGAAATGATGTTGAACAAGTTCGAGCGATCGTCCCAACTGTGCAGCGACTCCTTGAAGCATGTCGATCGCTAAATTTGCCCATTTTTCACACCCAAGAAGGACATCAAGCCGATCTGTCAGATTGTCCAAAATCAAAGCTAAACCGAGGACAAGGAAGCCTCAAGATTGGCGATCGCGGCGAGTTGGGGCGGATTCTAATTTTGGGTGAACCGGGAAACGCAATCATTCCCGAACTTGCACCGATCCCCGGAGAAATTGTGATTTCAAAACCGGGCAAAGGCGCGTTCTACAACACAGATTTGGAAATACAACTGATTGCCTGGAACATTACACACTTATTGATTGCAGGAGTGACAACGGAAGTTTGTGTTCAGACAACGATGCGAGAGGCAAACGATCGAGGTTACGAATGTCTGCTGGTTGAAGACGCGACGGCGAGCTATTTTCCTGAATTCAAACAAGCAACATTAGAAATGATCCGGGCACAAAGCGGCATCGTTGGCTGGACAGCGACCACGGATGCCGTTTTGCAAGGTTTAGCTCAGTAAAGCTTTACCGCGCCGATAAATTTCGCGGGCGTACTCTGTCCAAGCTCCTTGCCCCCAATACCGGAAACAACTGGTTTGTAGAAGCAGGTTGTATAACAATGCTTCTTGATAGTTCGATTGTTCCGTGACAGATGGATCTTGTGTGTCAAATCTTTGATGAAACAATGCGCTTAATTCTGTCATCGGTTCTAGAACATTCTCGTACCCTTTGACCCAACTGAGATCATCTGTCCACGATGCACCGTCAATGTGAAACCGATCGTCGGTTTGTTTCAGGTGGGCGATCGCGGTTTGCACATTTTCTGGCGTGACGTGATCAACGTTCTGCCAGATTTTATGTTGTTGAATCGCTTGAATTCCTGGATAGTCACTAGACTGAATTCCGGTAGATTCAATCAGTTCTAGATACTCGGTTCCATTCACTGCGACTGTTCCCGAATGATTGTTTCCGCCATCTCGAATTTCGTGATAGACGCGGAAAATATCGCGGGGATATTCGTTCATCATTACGCCGCCGTTTTCGCCATCTGCAATTTGGGAAACGATCGACGGAACTGTGGTTTGGTTGATTTGTTGCTTCGATCGGGTTTTCGCCTCAAAATAAGGCTGCATTTGGGCAACAAGCTTTGTATCTGATCCTTGCGTTTTGATCAGCGCGGTGATTGAAATCGTTTCTCCATGAGAGTTACGCGCTACAAGCTGATTTGGAATGTACTTTTGATCTTGAGTCAAAGGCGAACCCTCTAACTGTTCGACTGAATGTTCTTGCACCAAAAGCCATTGATAGCCGCACTCTTTTAGCGCTTTGATATATTCAAACAAGGTGTCCGGATGATTCGGCAAGTGCATCTCTGGCGGCGAGAAGCCTCTAACGCGCTTGAGCGCCTCTATACCGAAGATCGAAGCAAAATGATGCTGCCAAGCTTGAATCTGGAGTTTGAGGTCTGGAATCGGCGTAGAAGGCACAACGGCATGGCTCCACATTGTACCGAGCCATTCGACATAAGGTTGGAACTGTCGATCGCAGGTAATCCGCTTCAAATTGTCGAGAATATCTTCGCGTCCCATCTGCTGAAATCCCCAAAGCAGATTTCCCGAATAGTCGAGCATAATCCGAGGATTGCAGCCTTGAGCAATCAGATCGGGGATAAATTTTCCCATGCGACTGTAGCACTCAGCAAACACGCTTGCATTGTGGTTGTCGCCTTCGTGGGGATGCTCAAACATTCGTTGTAAATTGCTGATCAATGCGCCATTTTCGCCAGCGGGAATCGTCGGTTGGTGCATATGTAGCGCACAGGCGAATGTGGCATCGATCGAGTCAAGCCGCAAATTCGTCGTTGGCAGAAAGACAGGATCAGCGAAATCTGTCAAAGATGGAAGCCCAGAACCCGCGATTTTGGGCAGTTTGGTGAGAGTTACAGTCATTGCAATTCCTTGTGGGGTTGGCTCAAATCATAGAGCAGACCTTCTGAAAGTGGGTTTAAGTTTTGAGTCGAAAGAGAGATCCCTCTTGAAAAAATGCCAACTTGCGTATTGAATAAGAGCATCAAAAATGAAATTTTGTTAAGCAAGGGGATACAAATGTACATCGTGCAAATTGCCTCCGAATGCGCTCCAGTGATCAAGGCTGGTGGCTTAGGAGATGTGGTCTACGGGCTGAGTCGGGAACTGGAGAATCAGGGGCACTGTGTCGAAGTGATTCTGCCGAAGTATGACTGTATGCGATATGACCATATTTGGGGCTTGCATGAGGCGTATCGCGATCTGTGGGTTCCCTGGTTTGATGACAAGGTTCATTGCTCCGTCTATTGCGGTTGGGTGCATGGTCAAGTGTGCTTTTTCATTGAGCCGCATTCGGAGAATTTTTACTTCGATCGAGGTCACGTTTACGGCTCGAATGATGACAATATGCGGTTTGCCTTCTTTAGCAAGGCAGCTTTAGAATTCCTGCTGCAAAGCAATAAGCGCCCGGATGTGATTCATTGTCACGATTGGCAAACGGGCTTGGTTCCGGTGATGCTGTTTGAAATTTACAAGTATCACGGTATGGCAAATCAGCGAGTTTGCTACACGATTCATAACTTTAAGCATCAAGGGTCTGGCGGATCAGATATCTTAGAAGCGACCCAGCTAAGAAGACCCGAATACTACTTTCGCGATGACAAGCTGAAAGATAACTTCAATCCGTTTGCAATCAACTTCATGAAGGGCGGTATTGTTTATGCCAATGCTGTTAATACCGTTTCGCCGCATCATGCTTGGGAAGCTTTGCATACTGGAATTAGCTATGGATTGGGTCACACGCTCAATCACTATCAAGATAAATTCTCTGGTATTTTGAATGGTTTGGACTATGGGTTTTGGAATCCAGAGAACGATCGCTATCTTCCTGATCATTATTCAGCCGATAGCTTTGAGCAGAAACATTACAACACGAAAGCTTTACGAGAACGGTTGTTGCTGAGAAATGAAACCAAGCCGATCGTTTGTTTTGTCGGTCGATTAGATGATCAAAAAGGCGTGCATCTCGTTCATCATGCAATGTATTATTCATTGCAACGTGGGGCGCAGTTTGTTCTACTCGGAGCGGCGACCGAAAGCGCGATCGATAGTTGGTTCAAACACGAAAAAGAATTCCTAAACGATAATCCCGATTGTCATATCGAGCTTGGATTTAATGAAGAGTTAGCGCATTTAATCTATGCAGGCTCAGATATGATTGTGGTTCCGAGTAACTTTGAGCCTTGCGGACTGACACAAGTGATCAGTTTGAAGTATGGAACTGTGCCGATCGTTCGCGGTGTCGGCGGATTGGTGAATACCGTGTTTGATCATGACTATGATCAGGCTCATCCACCCGAAGCGCGCAATGGTTTCGTATTCTTTGAATCAGACAATGTTGCGCTGGAATCGGGACTAGGACGAG